>JBJOQW010000026.1:0-7406 GCA_046049665.1 Pseudomonadota bacterium
GCTCTGGTATCCTTGCGCCATGGACAGCCGATTTCACCTCGCCATTCACGTCACCGACCTTGGTTTGGCGCGTGATTTTTATGGCCGCGTGTTGGGTTGCAAGGAAGGACGAAGCACTGAGACCTGGGTCGATTTTGATTTCTTTGGCCACCAGCTGAGCCTGCATCTGGGCACGCCCTTTGCCAACGCTGCCACCGGACGCGTGGGCGATGCCATGGTGCCCATGCCGCATTTCGGCCTTGTGCTGCCCCTGGCCGATTGGCAGGCGCTTGCTGCGCGCCTGACGGCCACCGGAACCGATTTCGTGCTGAAACCATCGGTCCGCTTTGAAGGTGAGCCGGGCGAACAATGGACCATGTTCTTCCGCGATCCCAGTGGCAACCCGATCGAGGTGAAGGGCTTTCGCGAAATGGACGCTGTGTTCCACACCTGACTGATCTTGCCGCAAGGGCCTTTTGGCCCCTGCAGCAAAGGTGATGGGGGGTGATCAGATGATCAGCAGGTGGCCCGCGTTCAGCGTCGCCCCCGCCTGCAGATCGGCCAGCAGAACGCTGGACACGCCACCCCTGCCGTCGGCATCAAACCACAGCGTCTGATCTGTCGTGCGGAAGATGAACCTGTCCGATGCATCCAGTGCGGCGCTGGTGGTGCTGGTTACAAAATCAGCCGCCGCCACAATGCCCGCATAAACGCCATAGCCAAAGGCCGTCCCTTCCAGCAGGATATGGTCAGCGTTGGCATCAAAATCAGTAATCACATCTGTCCGCTCATTATAGGCGCGGAACACGAATACATCGCCGCCCGCCCCCCCGGTCAGCGTATCTTTGCCCGTGCCACCTTCCAGCACGTCATCCCCCGCGCCGCCGTTCAGCACATCGACATTGCCCCCGCCGCGCAAGGTGTTGTTCATCGCGTCGCCCGTCAGCGTATCGCGGTAGGCGGTGCCCACCAGAATCTCGATGCTGGTAAAGGTATCGCCCTTCACCACAGTCGCCGTATTCGCCGCTGCATTCCCCAGATTGACCGCAATCCCCGTCGTCAGTCGCGAAAAATCCAGCGTGTCATCGCCGTAGCCGCCGTTGATTGCCTCGGCATAATTGCCAAGGATAAAGCGGTCATCGCCGGTGCCGCCGTCAATCGCGCCAAACACGCGCCCACCCCGGCCATCATAGGAATCGTTCCCATCGCCCAGCGAAACCGCGCCGCGCAGCGTGCCCTTGTTCACCACATTGTCCGATCCCAGCCCACCCAGAAACGCAAAACTGGGTGATTCGACCGTGCCCGTATTGGTGAAATTCAGCGTGCCCGACCCGAATTTGTTCCATACCCCGGCAACAATCCCCGTCATCGTGCCGCTGTTCGTCACCGTCGTTGTTGCGCCATCGCGCACAAACAGGCTGACGCCAGACCCTTGGGCATTGATCACGCCCGCATTGGTCAGCACCGACCCCACACCATCCAGAATAACACCGTCCGCGTCCACGATTGATCCGTCATTGGCCGTGGTAATCCGCCCCGTGGCGTTGATCGTAACGGTCTGCGCTGCCGTGGTGCCGATCATGTTGATCCCGTCATCAAAGCCCAGAATGGTGCCCGAAACGGTAATTCGGTGCTGCCCATCCCATGTGGTTACGGCATCGGTGGTGGTGGAACGTATGGTCACACCCGCCCCCACGTTCAGATCATCGTTTCCGTACAGGATATAAACGTGACCCTCGGTTGTTTGGCTGGCGGCTTCAATCGGCATGATGGACCTTGATGGTTAACTCATTGGAATTCCTAATTTTTAACACAATTCTGCCGCAATGTCACCCGCGCTCGTCCTTCGGGCTGTCCATCACGACAAAGGTGGTTATCGCGCTGACCTGCGGGATCACGCCCAGCACTTCCGTGTGAAAATGCTTGTAGACCGCAAGGTCCGCCGCCTCGACCCGCAGCAGATACTCCACCGTACCCGTGACGTTATGTATTTCCCGCACTTCCGGCGCGCGCGCCACGCTGCGTTCAAACGCCTCTTGTGCGGCTTTCGTGTGCAGGTTCAACCCCACCGTCAGATAGGCCACAAACCCCCGCCCGGTTTTCACCGGGTCAAGTACCGCGCGATAGCCCTTGATCACGCCCCGGCGTTCCAGGTCTTGCACACGGCGCAAACAGGCCGAGGGCGACAGGCCCACGCGCGCTGCCAGATCAATGTTGCTGATCCGGCCATCGCGCGACAATACGTGCAATATCCGGTCTGAAACGGCGTCAAGATTGCCCATTTGTTGCAAGACACTCGCTGATCGCGCCACATTCGCCGCCCCATTGCGCGCATTATGGTGCAAGATTGCAAGATGACACTTGAATCCCTGATTGCCCTGATCGGCTTTGCCTTCGTCACCTCGGTCACGCCGGGGCCCAACAACATGATGCTGCTCGCATCCGGTGCCAATTTCGGCTTTCGCCGCACCATCCCGCATATGCTGGGCATTTCCATCGGCCATCTGGTGATGACAGTCATCGTCGGCCTTGGCCTTGCCGGGATCGTGCATCAGGAACCCCGCCTGCTGGACGTGCTGAAATGGGTCAGCGTCGCCTATCTGCTGTGGCTTGCATGGAAACTTGCCAATGCCAGCGCGCCCGAAGGTGCGACAGGGCAGGGCCGCCCGATGACATTTCTGGGCGCTGCTGCCTTTCAATGGGTCAACCCAAAGGCATGGACCATGTCGCTGGGCGCGGTGGCCGCCTACGCACCCGAGGCAACCCTCGCAAACGTCGGCATCATTGCCGCTGTCTTTGCCGCCATCAACCTGCCGTCAGTTTCGGTCTGGACCCTGGCCGGCGAACAGCTGCGCCGATATCTCACCAGCCCCGCCCGCCTGCGCGCCTTCAACTACACCATGGCCGCAATGCTCGTTGCCTCACTCTGGCCCGTCATCACCCACTGAACCAGCCCTTCATTCTGGCACAAATATCCGCGCCGCAGGCTCTTTGGCGCTACCGGAACCACAGGCCTTCCGCCTTGATCCGGTTGCGCAACATCTGTTCGCGGCGCGGCAGATCGGCCCTGTCAAACATCGCCCTGATCTGCGCGCCCTTGCCCTGATAGATCAGCTTCTTGAACGGCTCGTAATCCTTGAGCACCCGCTTGACCGGGTTGGGGGCCGCAACCGCCTCCAGCACCTCTACCACCCGGTCACTTTCCCGCGCATAAAGCAGCGGCAGCGCCCGCCAGTGGCAGGTCACATCGCCATCCATTCCCGCAAGCTCTGCCCCCGGTCGCCCCCCGCCAAAGCTGTGAATGACCAATGGCAGCGCCACCTGATCCAGCCATGGGTTCAGCTCTTGCACCACCAGCTCTTTCGGGCGGTCATCGCGTATCTCTTTGGCAAAGCGCAGAAATCTTTCGCCAAACGCCTGCGGGCTTTGGCCAAAGAACCAGCCCGCGTTGAAATACATGTAGCGTTTCCAGTAATCTTCCGGCTGCGTGCGGTCCAAGGTCGCCGCCATATCCAGCCCGAATTTGGCGTAAAGACTGCCCCAGATGTCTTCATAGCCCGGCCCGTAAAGCTCCAACACCGGCCATGTCCCTTCGCGCCGCATGGATGCGGAGGGCCGCGCAAAATCAAACGGCACCGCCCCGATGTCACCCGTGATCAACGTATCTGTATCCAGAAAAACAAACGGCGCATCGGGCAGTGCGGCCAGCGCCTCGATCTTGTTGCCATAGGGGTAATCCTGCCCGAATACCTTGTTTTCAAACGGCAGGAACACCGCCCCCAGATCGGCCAGCAGTGCGCGCACTTCGGGGTCTGTCACCCGTGGGTCACCCTTCCAGCGCGGCCCCGGTTGCGGCTCGGCAAGGTAAAGCGTGCCCGCAAACCCCGGCGCATGGGCCCGCAAGGTTGCCGCCAGCAGCACCGCCTCATACTGCAACCGGCCGCCTTGGGCGACCGCGATGATGTTGAACGCCGTCATGCGCGCGGGGTAAAGCGCAAGGAAAGGCAGGACATGCCGCCATCCAGCTTGGCGCATTCCGCATTGCCGATTTCCACCACACTGTAGCCCGCCGCCAGCACCGCATCACGGGTGCGCGGGAAACCTGCCGGAAACAGGATCAGGTCATTGAAACGAATGGCATTTGCCGCAGCCTCTTCGCCATCGGCCACGTCAATGATGCGGTAGCCGTCAAAGCAGCCCGAGGCCGACAGGCGGCGCGTTGACAGGATCGTGTCATGGTCCATCAGGCTGCAATCGGTTTTGAAGTGCAGCACCCCCGGCGGCGTGAACACCTCACGCACTGTATGCCCCCAGGCCCCTGCGATTGCAGCCATTTCTGCCACGCCCGCCGCATCCGTGCGCGCTGACCGGCCCACCAGGATTTCGCGCCCCGTCACCAGAATATCACCGCCTTCAATCGTGCCCGGCCCTTCGATCCACGCCACTTGCCCATAAAGGCCGTCCAAAGTTGGCGCCATTTCCGCCGCCTCACCCAGCCGTGTCGGCGCGCCGGGGCGCATGATGATGGCCCCTTCGGGCAGGCATAGCGCCGTATCCTCAACAAACAGTGCATCCGGGTAGGCGGGCAGGGCAGGCAGTTCGATTACCGTGGCCCCCGTACTGCGCAGGGCAGCAATATATGCGGCGTGATCGGCCAGCATCGCGGCCAGATCAGGCGCGCCCGTATCCACCGCGCGCAGGCCCGCCGTCACCGTGGCCGCTGGTGCGCGGGTGATGGCATGGGTGAAATGGGTGGATGGGTGGGTCATGCAGGCCTCCGGCTTTGCGGCCAGATGTGCCAGCGTGTGGGGCTGCTGGCAAGTCTATCCCGCAGTCTATCCTGCGTTCTATCCCGCCCAGGGCAGCGCAAAGAACGGATGAAACACCCACCGCCACCACGCGTGGTTGATGAATTGCGCCACCACCATCTGCGCGCCAATCCCTGCGCCTGCCGCCATGGCCATGCCCACCCACAGCGTAGTCAGCGCCCGGCTGCGCGCGCGCGCAGGCTGCGCCACCTCGGCGGCCTGCGCCCCATCCCATAGGCCGGGGCGCAGGCCTGCCGCACGCGGGGCGGCCGTGGCATAGATGTTTGCCGCCATGCCACGCAAAACCCACAGGGCCGCAAACGCATAGGCCGCAGTGCCGAAATCCAGCCAGCCACGCAAGGTAACCATCTGATTCGCCGTCATTTCTGCAACTTGTGGAAAGGCCCCCGGTGCCAGCGTGGCAAAGCCGTGCATCCCGATGAACGGCAGGCCCGCCACAAAGGTCAGCACCGCCAGCGCCGCCACGCGCCAGCCCGCTTGCGCCATCACCCCCCGGATGCGCCGCAGCTGAAACGCCGCCGCCAGCCGCCCTTCGGCCGCCATATGCGCCAGCATGAACGGGATCACCGGCAGCAGCACCGCCGCAATCAGCAGGCCCGCCACAAACACCATCGGCCCCGCAAAGGCCTGTTCATACCCTTTGTTGAACGAGTTTTCCCACCCCGCCCACCATGCCCCCAACCACAAGGCTGAAAAGGGCAAGGACCATGCCAGAAGCGCAGTCAGGCTGCGCAAGCCGTTGCTTATATTGGCCGAAAGCCCGCCCAAGGCGCTCTCCCACCGCCCGGTCCCGCGCGCGCCTAGTATCCAGCCCGGTGTTTCCGCGATCAAATCAAACCGCTGCCCCACCCGCCACGCCATGCGCCGCGTCAGCCAGCCAAGTGCAACCAGCGATGTGACCGGTGCCGCGCACAGCACCGCCCCCACCAGCAAGGCCAGCATCCCCTGACCCATGCGCACAAGCCACCCCGGCGCGCCCCGGCTGCCCGCCAGCGCCGTCACAGGAACACCCCATCCAGCGCCGTGCCTTCCGCGCGGTCCGCTGCAAAGCCCATCGCCGCCGCAATCGTTGGTGCAATGGACGACTGATCCACCACCCGGTCAATCACGCCTTTGCCGATGCCCGCGCCAAAGATCACCGCCCAGACCTCATGCGCCGCGCGCGAGTTGAAATGGTGCTGGAACGGCACATCCATCAAAGCGTTGTCATCACGCCCGCAATCCGGCGTGATCACGAAAATCGTATTGTCGCGGTAGAACGGATCTGCCTCAACGGCCGTCACCAGCCGTTGCAAGCCTTCGTCGATAATCGCAATCGCCCGCGTGTAATGCGTGGCATTGCCCCAGTGCACATAATCCGGGTCCTGATAATTCACCATCATCAGGCGCGGCTGCAGCTGGCCAAGCGCCTGCACCGCCAGTTCCGTCAGCAGCCTGTCACCCCGCGCATTGCGCAGGCCCGTGTCACCGTACATGCCCCGCCAGCGTTCCCAGAACCCCGTCACCCTTGGCGAAGGGTCAGGCGTGGCCCCGCGCGGATCGGCCAGCAGCAGTGCGGCGCGTTCCTCTTCAACCAACATGCGTGCACTATCCGTCAGCCCGCCTTCGGCCAACGCGGCAGCCGTGCGATACAGCTTGTAGCGGTGCAGGCTCAGCATTTCCGACCGCAAGCTGATGCCCGCATGGTCACCCCCGCCAAAGGTAAAGAATTCTTCCTGCGGGCGGTCCTCGCCATTCACCAGCAGCACCTGATCTGATGGAATCTCAAAGGCCCGGCGCAGATATTCGAACAGCGTGGGTTCCGTCGGCTCCAACCGGTCGGCCAGCAGTTCGGATGATGCGTCCGTGTAGGCCTGATAGCGCCCGGTCAGCAGGTTCAGCGTACCCTCGGCATGGCTCGTGTTGCCGCCATCCAGCCGGTCAATCCGCAGGTCCGGGATGAACGTGCCACGCGGGGCCAGCACATGCCGCAGATAGGGCGCCCAGGTCGCCGCCTCATCAATCGTTTCGGCCCGCCGCACCCCGCCGCCAAAGCGCACCAGAATGACATTCGGCCCCCGGTAGGCTGCTGCCGCAGAGGCAGGGCGCGCACCAATGCCCGTGCCTGCGGCCAGTGCTGCTGCCAATCCGAACTGAAATGTCCTGCGGTCCATCGCGATTCCCCGTCAGTGTTAATGGTATTTACATTGACACAGGATCGGCGAGATCAGCCGGGAAAAAGCGGCATCGGCGAAACTCCGCCTGTCGCATTGTTTCATGGAAAGGGAAGGTATGGTGGGCGACCCTGGAATCGAACCAGGCGTGAGTCACCTCGGCGGAGTTACAGTCCACTGCCGCACCTTGCAGCGCGTCGCCCAACATGATCGGGGGAATAGCGAAGGGCAGGGGGGGCGTCAAGCAGGAAGGCGGCTACACCTTGCGGCAATTTTGGCTTATGACGGTTGCCAACCAAGGGGGCGCAATGGCCGGCAACAAACCATACATGGGTGAAAAACCCCAATGGATCATCGACAAGGAACGCGGACGCAAAGCCGAGGCGCGTGAAACCGTCTGGCTGTTCGGCCTGCACGCCGTGCGCGATGCCCTGATGAACCCCGC
>JBJOQW010000027.1:0-19596 GCA_046049665.1 Pseudomonadota bacterium
GCGCGCATCGGTGTTCAGGCGCAGGGGGCGGGGCCAGCCTGCGGGATAGGTGGCGGCGCGGTAGCTGTTGAACAGGGCCACGTCGAAATCATCTGCGAAGGCGGGATAGATATTCGCCTGATACTGGGCGTGGAAGCCCTGTAGTTTTGCCAGCAGATCGGGCACGGCCATGGGGCGCGGGGTGGGTTGCAAGACGCCGGCATGGCCGGACAGGACGGCATCAATCGCGGCCTGCGCGGCGGCACCTGCGTGCAGCAGCTGCACCCGTCCGTCAGGGTTGACGGTTGGGGTTGCGCCATCAAGGATCTGGCGGATCAGGGTGGCGGTGACGTTGTTGTAGAACGGACGCGCGCCTTCACCAAAGATATGCGGCAGAATCAGGTCGGTAAAGCGGGGGGCAAAGGCCGCGAGCACCTCGGCGGCAATGCGCTTTGACCGGCCATAGGGCGTATCGGTGACGGCATGGGTGGAATTGGCGTAAACGATGTGCGGGCTGGCCCCAGCGGCCTTGCACATTGCCACAAGGCGCGTGGCGATTGCGGGATTGGCTGCCTCGACCTCGGCCTCGGTGCCACGGTTCACGCCGGCAAAATGCAGCACGGCATCCGCGCCTTGCAGGGCCTGTTGCAGTGCGGCGTCATCATCAAAACGCGCGTGGTCCAGCGCGACAATGTCATAAGGAACGGCCTGCCCCTTGAAGCGCGCGGCGCAGTTGGCGGCATGTAGCCGGGCGTGGGCGTGCCAGCCGATCAGCCCGCCCGCGCCAGTGATGAGCACACGCATCATGAACGCGCTTGCCAGCTTGCCAGTTCGGCCTCAACCTCGGGCAAGGACAAAAGCAGACGCTTGACCCTGGCCACATCCAGCCGTTCGGTATTGTGCGAATGGTAATCCTCGTGCTGCACCACCTCGACCTCACCTTCGCTGAAGTAGGGTTTGTAGTTCAGATCGCGGTGGTCCAGCATGATGCGATGATAATCGCCCATGTCCTCGGATTTGGTCAGTTCCTGCGCGCTGGCCAGTGTTTCATACAGCTTTTCCGCATGGCGCCAGCCAATGATTTCGACCGGGTGATCCGGCGCACCGAACAATTCCTTCAGTGCAGTCACAAGATCAGCAATGGTCGAGGCCGGGGCCTTTTTGATGAAGAGATCACCCTGACGGGCATGGGCAAAGGCGTAGTTCACCAACGCCACGCTATCACGCAGCGGCATCAGGAACCGTGTCATGGTGGGTTCGGTCAGCGTAATGGGCTTGCCCGTCTTGATCTGGCTGATGAAAAGCGGAATGGCGGATCCGCGCGAATACATCACATTGCCGTAGCGCACGCAGGAAATGGTGGTCTTGTGCCCGACCCCCAGATCACGCGCGGCCGCCTGTGCCAGCTTTTCCATCATGGCCTTGCTGATACCCATGGCATTGACCGGAAACACGGCCTTGTCGGTGGACAGGCACACCAGACTGCGCACCCCGTGTGAAATGGCCGAGCGGATGACGTTTTCAGACCCCTGCACGTTCGTGCGGATCGCTTCCATCGGAAAGAACTCGCAGCTTGGCACCTGTTTCAGCGCGGCTGCGTGAAACACGCAATCGACGCCCGCCATCGCGCGATCAACGCTGTCAAGATTGCGGATATCGCCGATGTAGTAGCGCACGCGCGGATCACGCAGATCATTGCGCAAGGCATCCTGCTTTTCTTCATCGCGGCTGAGAATGCGGATTTCCTGCGTGCCACTGGCCAGCAATCCGCGCAGCATCGTCTTGCCGAAAGACCCGGTTCCGCCCGTGATCAGCACAACATCTTTATCTTGAACCGGTGACACAAAGATACTCCTGCTAGCATAAACATGATGCGCCCTGCGCAACCAGAAGCGCGATAGTCCAAACCGATCCGAAAGGCAATCAGAGGCCACATGGCAAATGGCACCCGTCCTTGCCGCCCTGATACGGCCAGATATGGCGGAAATGCACACAGCAAGCGGCTTTTCGCCATGAAAGCACGCATTGCAATCGCTTGTCCCTGCGTTTTGGGTGTATTGGGAACAACCATGGGGCGTGGTATTGCCGATTCGAGCCGTTCTGCTGCCAGCAAAGGTGTTAGGTGCCTTCCAACAGTTCTGATCATCTGGTGTAATCCATGGTTGACCGATTTCTTGCTGCCATCTTTACGCTAAGCCGTTGGCAAAAGCGTGCAGCACAGATGCTGGCCGATATGGCGGCGCTTTTGTTTGCCTTTGCCTGTGCCATGGCGCTGCGGCTGGAAAGCATCGCGTTTGTCAACCAGGCCGGGCCGTGGGCTGCAATCGGGATCGTGGTTGTCTGCAGCATTGGTGTGTTCCACCTGCTTGGACTTTACAAAAGCATGGTGCGCTACATTTCGGCCAATGCGGCGTTTACCATTGCAATCGGGATCTTTGCCTCTGCCGTCATGCTGTTTGCGACAAGCGTTGCATTCGGGCAGATCCTGCCGCGCACGGTGCCTGCCATTTACGGGGCGATTGCGTTTCCCCTGATTTGCGGGTTGCGCTTTGGGGTAAGGGCCCTGTTCAATCGCCGGCTGAACGCCAGCAAGGAAAATGTCTTCATCTACGGGGCGGGCAGTGCGGGGCGGCAATTGTTGCGCACCTTGCAGCAAGACCCGGGATTCAATCCGATCGCGTTTCTGGATGATGCCCCGGCGTTGCAAAAGATGATCGTGGCGGGCCTGCCTGTCCATGCACCCGACGCCCTGCCTGCCCTTGCACAAAGATTTGCTGCGCGGCGGGTTTTGCTGGCCATTCCCAGCGCGTCACCGCACGCGCGGCGCAACATTCTGGCGCGGCTCAGCGATATGCAGATGCATGTGCAGACCATTCCGGGCATTGCCGACATCATGTCAGGTGATGCACGGATCAACGATCTGCGCAGCGTCGCAGTAGAAGACCTGCTGGGCCGCGAACCCGTTCCGCCCTTGAATGACCTGCTGGATGCCAATCTGCGGGGCAAGGCGGTAATGGTGACAGGTGCAGGCGGATCTATCGGCAGTGAGCTGTGCCGGCAGGCCATTCAGCGCGGGCCAACACGGCTGGTGCTGGTGGAAACCTCGGAATTTGCGCTGTATTCGATTGACGGCGAATTGCGCCGCCTGCTGGCGGAACAAGGCCATGACGTTGAAATCATTCCCTTGCTGCTGTCGGTCCAGTCGGGCGCCGAGATGAAAACCGCGATGCAGCGGTTCCGGGTAGATACGGTTTACCACGCAGCGGCCTACAAGCACGTGCCGCTGGTTGAGCACAATGTGATCGAAAGCATCCGGAACAATGTCTTTGGCACCTTGGCCACGGCAAATGCGGCTGTCGAGGCCCATGTCGAAAGCTTTATTCTGGTGTCCACGGACAAGGCCGTGCGCCCGACCAATTACATGGGGGCGACAAAACGGATGGCAGAACTGATCTGTCAGGCGATGTCAGACCGCCAGACCCATACGAAGTTTGCGATGGTGCGGTTTGGCAATGTGCTGGGGTCTTCGGGTTCGGTCATCCCGCATTTCCGCCAGCAGATCGAAGCGGGCGGCCCGGTCACGGTGACCCACCCCGAGGTGACGCGCTATTTCATGACCATTCCAGAAGCAGCCCTGCTGGTGATGCAGGCCGGGGCCATGTCGCGCGGGGGCGATGTGTTTGTTCTGGACATGGGCGACCCGATTGCCATTGTGGATCTGGCCGCACGGATGATCAGCCTGTCGGGCTTTACGCCACGTTTTCCGGATGCGTCGGATCAACCCGCGCGGTCTGGCGAAATTGCCATCGCCTTTACCAAGTTGCGCCCGGGCGAAAAGCTGTATGAGGAACTGCTGATAGGCGATGATGTGACGGCTACCCAACATCCGCGCATCATGTCGGCACATGAGGAAAAGCTGTCATGGGCCGCCCTGCAAACCGCCCTGTCCGAGCTTGAGGCGGCTTGTGCGGCACGTGATGTGCCACGCGTGCGTGATGTGTTGCAGGCTGCGCCGACAGGGTTCAGCCCGGATGAGGCGGTGGTTGATTACGGCTGGTTGCACCGGCAAGATGCTGTCGTGCGCCCGCTGCTGTTTGATGACAGCATGTCTGCGGCCGAATAAGGGAACCAACGGCTGTCTAATGGCTTGGGCCTGACTGAAGGGTCAGCTCAGCCAGCCGCGTACCCCTTCGATCCCGTCGGCAATATCGTCACGCATGGCACGGACCAAGGCAGCCGTCTCGCCTGCCCGCATGGCGGCCAGCGCATCTTTGTGGCGGTCTTGCAGGACGCCCGCGCCATAGCGCGCGCAGACCACGCGCAGCGAAGGGCCAAACCGCAGCCACAGGGCGCGGGCCATGTCGACCAGCACGGGGGCATCGGATGCGGCGTAAAGTGCAAAATGAAAGGCGTGGTTACTTTGCAGATAGTCGCTGATCCGGCCTGCAGCGATGGCCTGATCGACCTGTGCATCAAGGGCAGTCAGCCGGGCAATCAGGGCGGGCGTGACGCGGTGGGCGGCGCGTTCCACAAGATGGGGCTCAATGGCAAGTCGGGCAAAAGCCAATTGATCAACGTCCGAGGTGCTGAGCATGGGCACCGAGACGCGGCGGTTGCCTTGTGGCGTCAGCGCGGCTTCGGCCGTCAGGCGGCGGATCGCCTCACGCACGGGGGTCATGCCGGCGTCAAGCGCTGCACAAAGTCCCTGAATGGTGACGGGTTGGCCCGGTTCCAGATGGCCGAACAGCACCATGTCCCGCAGGCGGGCATAAGTCAGCTCGTGGCTGGGGATCTTGCGGGCTGTGGCGTCCATCATGTCCTATCCGGCGGGCAGCCCCTTTATGCCGCCGCTGCCCCGCCGATCAAGTCGAAACCGTTGCCCCTGGAAAATAGTCGAACGTGGTGAAGTCGGCCTGCCAGCCCTGGCCTGTCAGATCATAGGCGATCATGCCGACAAAGGCCCCGGTAAAGGATGCGTGTTCCCCGCGCCCGCCTTCATCAGAAATCAGGCCGGCATCCAGCGCGGGGCCGATGGGGGCACCGTTCAGGGTGAATTGCTGATGCACGCCACCCACCTGCACGCCAAGCGACAGCGGGCCGTCAGGGGCGGGCTGGGTGGCATGGAAGGTCAGCCCCTCACCCGGCCAATCGCCAAGGCAAGAGACGATCTGCACCACGCGCGCACCGGCTTCCCGCGTGACAAGGGCTGCGTGAAACTTGGTGCGGTTGTAATAGGTGGTCAGGCCTGCGGCGCGCTGCCAGTTGGGCGGATCGGCAAGCAAGGTGGTTTCGGCGCGGTAGGCATGGTGTTGCTGCCTGCGGGCCACAAGCGATTGTTCAAACCATGACCCGATGCTTTCGCGCCCGGTCAGGCGCAGGCTGTGGCCGGTCAGGGCGAACAGGCGTTCAGGTTGGGGCGTGCGCAGCCATTGGAAATCATCCGGCAAGGTGTGGGTAAAGGCGTGATGGACCGGGGCATCCGGCAGGCGGGCTACATCAAGCGGCAGATCAAGCGGCGGCACAAGGCCGCCATCTGCAAGATACAACCAGTCATCGCGCCAGACGCAGGCGGCAAGACCGGTTTCTCGGCCCAAGGCACAGAAATTCGGCGGCAAGGGGCGACCGCAAAGGAAGGTATGAAAGGCGCGGCGATCGGGGGTTTCCACGTATTGCCCATGGCCCACACGCTGCAGGGGGGCATCGGGGGCGAAACGGGCGGTCATGAGATGCTGATTGGGGTGGGTCTCATAGGGGCCGGTGATGTGGCGCGACCGGGCCATTGTGACCGCATGTTCATATCCGGTGCCGCCTTCTGCCGTGGTCAGGTAATACCAGCCGTTGCGCTTGAACAGATGCGGCGCTTCGGTCAGGCCAAGTGGGGTGCCGGTATAGATGGTCTGCACCTCGCCCAGCAGCCCGCGTTCGGGGTGCCATTCTTGCAGCTCGATCCCGTCAAAACTGTCATGCGCGGGGTTCAGGCCGGTGCCCTTGCCGCGATGGTTCCAGCGCATGTTGAGAAACCATTTGCGCCCGTCATCATCGTGAAAGAGCGACGGGTCAAAGCCGGATGAGGTGACATAGGTGGGATCGGACCAATCGCCATCAATGGTATCACAGGTGACGATGTAGTTATGCGCATCCTTGAACGCGCCATCCAGACGTTTGACATCGGTATACACCAGCCAGAACCGCCCATCGGCATGCGAAAGGCAGGGCGCCCAGACACCGCAACTGTCAGGGTTGCCGCGCATGTCCAACTGGCTTGGGCGGCGCAGGGGGCGACAAACCAAACGCCAGTTCACCAAATCCGTGGAATGATGGATTTGCACGCCGGGATACCATTCAAATGTAGACACGGCGATGTAGTAGTCATCCCCGACACGGCAGATGGAGGGATCGGCGTTAAAGCCGCGCAGGATGGGATTGTGTGGCATGGTTCCTCTGATCAAAAGGGGGCGCCCGATGCATGGCTGCATGGACACCCCCGCCTTTTCCGCCCCCGCATGGGAGTCCGCAGGGGCAGAAAACCTATTTCAGCAGCGCCATGGCAGCATCAGCGCCCAACGCCTCGGGCCGCGTGCAGGTGGTGGTCAGCGTCACGAATTGCCCGGTCTCACCCGATGTCAGGGCTGCGGTCATGGCATCAACGGCATGCAAGGACCGTTCAAACGAACAGCGGTGATCGCGGCCAGTGGCAATGGCCGCCACCATATCCGCCACGCCGGCCATGCGGTAATTTGCCAATGGCCCGCGCCCGTGATCCTGATTGGTCTTGCTGAAGGGGTGATCCCAACCTGCCACGGCGGCAATCTTGCCATCCTTGCCCGCCATTTCGATGGTGCCGCCAAAGAAGTTCGGGTCGGGCACGAACAGGCTGCCCATAGTGCCATAAAGCTCCATGTTCACGCGCTTGTGCGCCTGCACATCCCAGCTGACCGACAGGTTTATGGTGGCGCCGTTCACAAACTCCAGCAGTGCGTGAATGTTCGTGGGCGTGTTCACCGGAATGACCTGCCCTGCGTTCGGCTGGCTGGTCACCGTGCGGCTGGTATGCGCCGAACTGGTCAGCGCGCCCACGCGGCGGATGGGTCCAAGGAAGTTGATCAGGTTGCCAATGTAATATGGCCCCATGTCCAGCATCGGCCCTGCACCCGGTTGGAAAAAGAAATGCGGCGTGGGGTGCCACATCTCCATCCCCGGGCCCATGAAGGCGCAGGCACCTGCGGTCACGCGGCCAATCGCGCCATCATCAATCATCTGACGCACTTGCTGATGCGCGCCACCTAGGAATGTATCGGGGGCCGAGCCGATGCGCACACCCTTTGCCGCCGCCAGATCGCGCAGGGCGACGCCTTCGGCAAGCGTCAGCACCACGGGCTTTTCAGAGTACACATGCTTGCCCGCCTCAACCGCGCGACGGGTGATGTCATAATGCGCGGCGGGGATCGTCAGGTTGATGACAAGGCCTACGTCGGGGTTGGCCAGAAGGTCATCCACCGTCTGGGCCTGCACCTTGTATTCAGCCGCGCGCGCCGTGGCGGCCTCCATGTTCATGTCGGCGACGGCCACAACCTGCAACCCTTTGAACAAGGGGGCGAGGCCGAGGTAGGTGGTGGAGATATTGCCGCAACCGATGAAGCCGATATTCATGGTCATGTTTACCACCGTTTCACTGCTGCGATTGAGGTTTGCGCAAAGCGCGCGTGATCGGACGGGTTATCATGCTCCATGATAAAGCGCGTGCAGCCCGCGGCCTTGAGCGCGGCATAGGCGGCTTTCCACTGCACCACGCCTGTGCCGACATCGGCCCAGCCATCTTCATCGGCCTTTTGCCCTGCGGGGGCGATGTCCTTGACATGCGCGGTCAGGATGCGCGGGCCATAACGCATGATATAGCGCACCGGGTCCTTGCCACCCTTGACCACCCAGGCCACGTCAATTTCCCAGCCCAGCGAGGGGGCTGCATCAAACATCAGGTCATGGGGCACATGGCCGGATGGCAGGTTGACGAATTCGAAGTCATGGTTGTGCCAGCCGAATTTCAGGCCCGCCGCGCGGATGGGCGCACCTGCGGCTTCAAGCCGTTTGCCAAAGGCCGTCCAGCCCGCCGCATCGGTGGGGCGCTGATCGGGCAGAAGATAGGGGCAGATGACGGTATCCATGCCCAGCGTACGCGCCATGCGGATGACTTGATCCGGGTCTTTTTCGACATGATCCACAGCGAAATGCCCGGTGGGCATGGTCAGCCCGATGGCCTTCAGATCAGCGGCCAAAGGCGTGGCTGCCGCCTCATCGGGGTAGACGCCACCGAAGCCCTCCACAGCATCATAGCCTGCGGATTTCAGCATGCGCAGCGTATCGCCCGTGGGCGGGAAGTTGCGCGAAGAGTAGAGTTGATAGCTGATCATGGTCAGGCTCCCTAGGTGGCGGAATAGAGATCGCGCACGGTAAACGCGGGCGTTGCATCGGGATGATCGGGGGTAAAGGTCAGGTCCAGCGGCATGGTCGGCACGACGGTGCGCGCGTTGGTGGAAAACCGCCCCGGCACATCAGCCTCGACCGTCAGGAACACGGACAGGGCCGAAACGCTGACATGCAGATGCCAGACGCCGCCCTGCTGTTCGGCGCGCAGTTGCGGATGGGTAGGCTGCAGATCATAGGTTTTCCACGGGCGCGGGGCATGGATTTCGCAGCCCTGCGCCTGCCCTGCGGTGAACACGAAGCCCAAAATCTCTTGCGGGCCAAGGTCCGACAAGGCAACGCGCGCAAGTTCGATCACGGTGTTGCTGGGCAAAATGCCCTCGGCATCGACCAGCTTGCGCGATGTGCCATCCATGGCGCTGGCGCGACAGGACAGGCTGATGGACTGCGGCGAAGGTGTATCATTCACGCCTTTCAGCACCAGATCATCGCCTTCGGGAATGCAGACCACCGTCACCGGCGCATAGAATGATTTCGCCATGTGATGCAGCAGTTTCCATCCACCACCATGGTCAAGGCTGGCCCAGGAACAGACGGGCCATGTGTCATTCAGCTGCCAGTAAAGCGTGCCCATGCAATGCGGCATCAGGCTGCGCCACTGGGTGATGGCGGTCTTGATGGCAAGGCCCTGCTGGACCTGTGACAGGTAGACAAAGCTGGGAAAATCCACCGGAAAGCGGAAATAGCGGAACATGGTTTCGGCGATGCGGGCATTGCCGCCGGGGTTTTTCTGGTGGCTTTCCATCACGGGGCTGGCGATGTTCCAGTCCTTCGGATCGGCGAACCGCTTGATGGCGGACATCGAGGGAAAGGACTGGAACCCGAATTCTGAAACGAACCGGGGGCTGATATCGCGGTAATGGTCGAAATCCCGCCCCTCGTGCCAAACGCTCCAGAAGTGCATATCGCCCGAGCCGTCATTGTGCCAAGCATCCCCGAACGCCAATAATGGCCCCTGAGACGGACTGGAAGGCCACCAGTTCGCGCCGGGCAAGGTGGACAGCAACGCCGTCTCCACCGTCCGGTTCAGCCGGTCGTAGTTTACGAGATAGCGATCCCGGTCATTCCGGGTTTCCGGCCACCAGTTCAGCGCCCCCACCAGTTCATTGTCGCCGCACCAAACCGCCATGCAAGCATGGTGATTGATCCGGGCGACGACATCGCGCACTTCGGCGTCAACTTCCGATAGAAACGCCGGTGTCGAGGGGTACATATGGCAAGCGAACATGAAGTCTTGCCAGACCATCAATCCAAGTTCATCGCAGAGGTCATAGAACCAATCCGGCTCGTACCGCCCGCCGCCCCAGACGCGGATCATGTTCATGTTGGCGTCCACAGCCGATTGCAGCAGATCGCGGACAGCCTCAACGTTGATCCGGCTTACAAGCGCGTCGGCGGGAATCCAGTTGGCCCCCTTGGCAAACACCGCCCTCCCGTTGACCTGGATGCCAAAGGACCGCCCGGCTTCATCCGGCTCGGACACAAGACGCATGTCCCGCAGCCCGATCCGCCGCACCGCCCGCGCGCTGCCGCTGGTCACGACCAGATCGTGCAGAACCTGCGCGCCTTGGCCTGCGGGCCACCATAGGACCGGACCCTGGATAACCAGAACCAAATGCGCAACGCCTCCAACGACTTTGGAGGTTTGCGATACCCCACAAAGGTTTGCCGTCACATCCTCAGTCGTCGCTTGCACCGTCAGTCGCACTTCGACGCTGCCGTCCGAATGCCGCTGGTCAACGATGATATCCCCGATCCGTGGGCCAACAGGTTCCAACCGGATCGCACCCGACACACCGAAGTTCCCAAGCGCGATGTTCCAGTCCCAGCCGAAATCGCACTGCACCTTTCGCAGCATGTTCACATGCGGGATGGGGCCATTCGTCTGCTGGTAGGGAATGTAGAAGGGCATCGCAGCCTGACGCGCCGCGGCCGCCCTCACGGGTGAGCGGAACACCAGCTCCACCGTATTCTCGCCTGCTTTCAGCGCGGCCGAAACATCCACCCGCCAGCGCCGATGCACGTTCGCGGCCGACAGGACCAGCTGTCCATTCAACCGGATATCGACGACGGTATCCAGCCCTTCGACCACCAGCACGGCAGCTGCCCCATCATGAGTGAACACGCGCCGCGCCACCCAGTCCCGCTCGGAAACCCAGCGCACGTCATACTCGTTCCGGCCCCAGTATGGGTCCGGGATCACCCCAGCTTTCGCCAGTGCGGACACCCCATCGCCAGGCAGGTCAAAGTCAATAACATGGGCGCCGCTTTCATCCGAAAGCGTCCAGCACCCCGCCAGATCGAGCATCGTTCAAATCCTTTGTTCCGTCTTTGCGTCAAAGAGCGAGGCCTTGGGGATATCCAGCCCCAGATGCACCTTCGTCCCCGGCGGCAGCCGGCCTTCGACCGGCACCCGCACGCTCAGGTTGACCCCTTCGGCCTTCAGCCACAAAAGGCTGTCCGCCCCCAAGTTCTCGTCAATCTCCACCTCGGCCGAGATCGAAGGCCCTGCCAAAGGCGTCGTCGACACCGTGATATGTTCGGGCCGGACGCCCAGGATCGCGTGATCCCGATCCAGCACTGCCCCGCCCTCATAGCCCGCAAGGTCGATCCTGGTGGAGCCGAACTGGAAGGCGCGGCCGGAATCCACCGTCTGCCCTTGCAAGAAGTTCATCGAGGGGCTGCCGATGAAGCCCGCGACGAACAGGTTCGAGGGGCGGTTGTAGATCTCCAGCGGTCCGGCCAGCTGCTGGATCACGCCGCCCTTCATCACCGCGATGCGGTCGGCGAGCGTCAGCGCCTCGATCTGGTCGTGGGTCACATAGACCATCGTGTTGCCAAGCTGGTTGTGCAGCCGCTTGATCTCGACCCGCAATTCGCTGCGCAGCTTGGCGTCCAGGTTCGATAAGGGTTCGTCGAACAGGAATACGTCCACGTCGCGGACCAGCGCGCGCCCGATGGCGACCCGCTGCCTCTGCCCGCCCGACAGGGCCGCGGGTTTCCGGTCCAGCAAGGGCTGAATCTGCAGGATCTCTGCCGCCCGGGCGATGCGCTTGTCGATCTCGGGCTGCGGGACCTTGGCGTTTTTCAGACCAAACGACAGGTTCCCCCGCACGGTCATCTGCGGATAAAGCGCATAGGACTGGAACACCATGCCGATGCCACGATCCGAAGGCTCGGCCCATGTCACGTTCTTGCCCTTGATCCAGATTTGCCCGTCAGTGATGTCCAACAGCCCTGCAAGGCAGTTCAGCAGGGTGGATTTGCCACAGCCCGAAGGCCCCAGCAGCACGATGAATTCACCCGTCGCCACCTCAAGGTTCATCTTTTGCAGCACAGACACTGCACCGAAATTCAGCGTAAGGTCGCGGACAGAGATGGAAGAAGTCATGCCATTAGCCTTTCACAGCGCCCGCAGCGATTCCGCGCACGAACAGCCTGCCAGAGATGAAGTAAACGATCAGCGGAACCAGCCCGGTCAGCATGGTTGCGGCCATGTTGACGTTGTATTCCTTGACCCCCTGAACCGAGTTGACGATATTGTTCAGCTGCACGGTCATCGGGTAGAGATCGGGCTTCGTGAAGACTACGCCAAACAGGAAATCATTCCAGATACCCGTGACTTGCAGGATGATCGCCACGACGAAAATGGGCAGGCTCATCGGCATCATGATGCGGAAGTAAATGCCCCAGAACCCGGCGCCATCCACGCGGGCGGCCTTGAACAACTCTTCGGGGATGGAACTGAAGTAATTGCGGAACAGCAGGGTCAGGATCGGCATGCCAAAGATGGTATGCACAAGGATCAGCCCCCAGAGCGTGCCGTAAATGCCCATCTCGCGCAGCAGGATGACAATGGGATACAGCATGATCTGATAAGGGATGAAGGACCCGAAGATCAGGATGGTGAAGAACACCTCTGATCCCTTGAACTTCCAGTTGATCAGCGCATAGCCGTTCACACTTGCCACCGCGATCGAGATGATCACGGACGGCACCGTGATCAGCACGGAATTCCAGAACCCGCGCGAAAGCCCGTCACAGTTCAGGCCCGTGCAGGCCGTGGCCCAAGCCTTGACCCAGGGTTCGAAGGTAACCTCAACAGGCGGGGCAAAGATGTTGCCAAGCCGGATTTCGGGCATGCCCTTCACGGACGTCATCACCATCACCCACAGGGGCAGGATGTAGTACAGGCACACAAGGCCCAGAATGCCGTAAAGCATGATGTTGCGGCCTGACAGAACGCGCTTTGGCTTGGCGCCGCGCGGGCCGTCCATGATGTGGCTTGCGGTCAGGTCAGCCATGCTTTTTGCCCCCGAATTCAAGGTAAGCCCAGGGGATCAGCACGATCAGCACAGATAGCAGCATCATGGTTGATGCAGCAAAGCCCTGCCCAAGGTTCTGCGCCTGAAACATGTAGTCATAGACATACATTGCGGGCACTTGGCTGGCATTGCCGCCCGGCCCCCCGCTGGTCATGGCGACGACCAGATCATAAAGCTTGATGATACCCGCCGCCACGATCACCAGCGTGGTGATGAACACCGGGCGCATCATCGGGATGATGACGACGACATAGGTTTTCCATGTGGGAATGCCGTCAACGCGCGCGGCCTTCCAGATATCGTCATCAATGCCGCGCAGACCTGCCAGCATCAGGCACATGACAAACCCCGTGCCCTGCCACAGCCCGGCGATCAGCAGGCCGTACAGCACGGTGTCAGGGTTATGCAGCGGATCGAAGTTGAAGCTTTCCCAGCCCCAGCTGCGCACAATGCCCTGAATGCCGAAATCGGGGTTCAGGATCCATTGCCAGACAAGGCCCGTCACGATGAAGGAAAGCGCGAATGGGTAAAGCATGATGGTGCGGAACGTGTCTTCGAACCGGATCTTCTGATCCATCAGGACGGCCAGCAAAAACCCCATGCAGATGGTGAAAATCAGGCTCATCACCCCGAAAAACGCAAGGTTTTCAATCGATACCATCCAACGGCTATTCGACCACAGGCGTTCGTATTGGTCCAGGCCCACAAAATTCGTGCGCGGCAGCAGTTTGGAGTTGGTAAAGGAATAGACGACTGTCCAGATCGTGCCGCCCAGAAACACCACAAGCGTGGTGAGCACCATCGGAATGGCCGCAATCTTGGCGTTGAAGTTATGGAAAAGTCGCGCCGGACGGCCCTTGCCTGCCATGCCCATGTCCCCCCTGAAATCCAGACAGCAGCGCCGCCCGGGTTTCTCCGGACGGCGCAGATCGTAAGCCCGCCTTAGTTGGCAGACAGGATTTCAACCCACTTTGCCTGCGCATCGGCAGGGGCCATGTCGGATTTCCAGAATTCCACCATCAGGTCTTCAGCCTGCTTGACGGTGTCCGGGGTCCAAAGCTGGTCACCCGATGGCACGATGTTGCCACCGGCCAGAATTTCCAGACCCTTCTTCATGCAGTCATTTGCCGCTGCCAGATCAACGTCACCACGGATTGGCAAAGAGCCTTTCTTCAGGTTGAACGCCACTTGCAGTTCAGGCGAAACCAGCAGGGCAGCAAGGCGCTTTTGTGCTTCTTCCTTGGCCGGATCATCCAGTTTCGGGAAGTAGAACGCATCACCACCGGTCGAGATATACTGGTTCATCCCCATGCCTGGCAGGCAGGTGTAATCGGTGCCGGCCACTTCGCCAGCTACCTGGAATTCGCCCTGCGCCCAGTCACCCATGATCTGGCCAGCGGCCGCATCGGTGATGACAAGGTTTGTTGCCTGGTTCCAGTCCTGCACGTTCGAGCCAACAGCCAGCGCACGCGCGTCAGCAGCAGCCTGGAACACGGCAGCCATTTCAGGGCCAGCAGCCGCAGCCATGTCCTTGTCAATGTTGACCGTTTTCCACAGGTCCAGACCGCCCACGCCAATCGTCAGCGCACCGAAGGCCAGGTTCGACTGCCAGGGCTGGTCGCCCAGTGCCAGCGGTACCTTGCCTGCTGCGCGCACCTGATCGGCGGTTGCCACGAATTCGGTCCAGTTGGTTGGCACCGGGATACCGATGTCTTCGTACACCTTGTTCGACAGCCACAGCCATTCAGGCGAATGGATGTTCACAGGTGCACAATAAATGCGCCCGTCAACGGTGCAGGCGTCCAGCAGCGATGGTGGGTTGACGATTTCCTTCCAGTTGTTGGCCTCGGCCACATCCGTCAGGTCCAGCATCAGGCCCGCTTCGACCAGTTCCAGCGCCTGCTGGCCATGGTTGAACTGCGTGGCACCCATCGGGTCACCGCCGGTGATCCGGCTGATCATGATCGGGCGCGCCGTGCCGCCACCGCCAGCAATGGCGCCGTCAACCCACTTGTCGCCCGAGGCATCAAATGCCTTGGCCATTTCAGCAACGGCAGCCGCTTCGCCGCCTGACGTCCACCAATGCGTCACTTCCAGTTCTTCGCCAAAGGCAAAGGTCGGCAGGGCAACCGACGCACACAGCGCGGCCACCAGATTGAACTTCTTCATGCAGTCCTCCCTAGCTAACGTTCTCTTCCTGTAACGTTATAGAATCAGCCTATAACGTTATAGTTTTCCCGATCAAGGAATCTTTTTGCTTGCAGGGTCAATTCTTCCGCGCCTTCAATAGAGAGGAATCGCGATGGTCATCGCAGCCTGAAGGACCGTGCAAGTGCAGCAGAATTGGGTGACATTCGGATCACAACAGCCTGCCGACAAGGGTGTTTCATCCCTTTCTGCACCTGCGCAATCAGTGCATATCGCAGGCATGATCTGTCCAACAGCAATGTCGCCCCGATTCGCTGCCAGCCTTGCCGCGGCCAATCTGCCGCAGGCCGGAGGTGCGACATGAACCTGATTGCCGAACCCGAAAATCGCCCCACACTGAAAACCATCGCACAGGAAACCGGGCTTGCCATCGCCACCGTCAGCCGAGCGCTGAAGGATGCGCCTGATATCGGTGAGGCGACGAAAGCGCGCGTGCGCGAGGCGGCAACGCGCCTTGGTTACCGCCCCAATCGCGCAGGCGTGCGCCTGCGGACGGGCAAGACCAATGTGATCGCACTTGTGCTGTCGACCGAGGCGGATGTGATGAACCACACCTCGCGGCTGATTTCATCGCTCGCGCATGGCTTGCGCGGCACGTCCTATCACCTTGTGATGATGCCATTTTTTCCGGACGAAGACCCGATGACGCCGATCCGCTATCTGGTGGAAACGGGTTCGGCCGATGGCGTGATTCTGAACCAGACCACAGCGGACGATCCGCGCGTGCACTACCTGCATCAGCATCATGTGCCTTTTGCCACGCATGGGCGCACGGAAACCGGCATCGAACATGCCTATTTCGATTTTGACAACACGGCCTTCAGTACGCTTGGGGTGCGGGCTTTGGCGGCACGCGGGCGCAAGAAGCTGCTGCTGATCGCGCCTCCGCGGGCGCATTGCTATGCGGTGCATATGGTTGCGGGTTTCAAGGCTGAGGCTGCGCGCCTTGGTCTGGCGCATGAGGTGATAGGCGATGTCACCAGTGACAGTGGCGCAGTGGCGATCGAGGCTGCATTGACGCGCCGCATGCAGGGGGCATCCGCGCCCGATGGTATCATCTGCGGGTCAACGACGGCTGCGATGGCGGCCGTGATGGGGGCTGAAATCGCGGGCTTGCACATCGGTGTGCAGTTTGACGTGGTTGCCAAAGAGGCGATCCCGTTCCTGCAGCGGTTCCGGCCGGAAATGATCGTGCTGCATGAAAACGTCGACCGCGCAGGGGCACATCTGGCCCGCGCCATCATCACCGCCATCGAACATCCGGGCAGCCCTGTTGCGCAAGCGCTGGACTGCCCGCAGGATTTGCCAATCGTGTGAACATGCGGCCCCATGCGGGCCGATCTGGGGGGACAACACAATGAAGACGATCAAGGGTCCGGCGCTGTTTCTGGCGCAATTCGCGGGTGACGCAGCACCGTTCAATTCATGGGACAGCATCACCGCATGGGCAGCCGATTGCGGCTATATGGGCGTGCAGGTGCCCAGCTGGGATGGGCGCTTGTTCGATTTGGACAAGGCGGCAGCTTCCAAGACCTATTGCGATGATTTCAAGGGTATCGCCGCCAAGCACGGCATCGAAGTCACCGAACTGTCGACCCACCTGCAGGGCCAGCTTGTGGCCGTGCACCCGGCCTATGATGATGCGTTTGATGGCTTTGCCGCACCCGCCGTGCGTGGCAACCCCAAGGCGCGGCAGGCCTGGGCGGTGGATCAGGTGAAAAAGGCGCTGACGGCGTCAAAGAACCTTGGGCTGACGGCGCATGCAACCTTTTCGGGCGCTTTGGCTTGGCCCTATATCTACCCGTGGCCACAGCGCCCTGCGGGCCTTGTGGAAACCGCGTTCGATGAACTCGCCGCCCGCTGGCTGCCCATTCTGAACCATGCCGAGGACTGCGGCGTGGATGTCTGCTATGAGATTCACCCCGGTGAAGACCTGCATGATGGCATTTCGTTCGAAATGTTCCTGGACCGCGTCAAAGGCCACAACCGCGCCAACATGCTGTATGACCCCAGCCATTATGTCCTGCAACACCTTGATTACCTTGATCATATCGACATCTACCATGACCGCATCAAGATGTTCCACGTCAAGGATGCCGAGTTGAACCCCACGGGCCGCCAGGGCGTGTATGGCGGGTTCCAACCTTGGGTCAACCGCGCGGGCCGCTTCCGCAGCCCGGGTGACGGGCAGGTGGATTTTGGCGGCATCTTTTCAAAACTCACGCAATACGGCTTTGATGGCTGGGCCGTGGTGGAATGGGAATGCTGCCTGAAACACCCCGAGGATGGCGCGCGTGAAGGTGCGGCCTTTGTGGATGCGCATATCATTCGCGTCACCGAAAAGGCCTTTGATGACTTTGCCGATGGGGGCACAGACATGGCCGCCAACCGCCGCATGCTGGGGATTTCGTAATGCCGATTGATGCCGCACATACTGCCCGCAGCCCCCGTATCCGTCTTGGCATGGTGGGGGGTGGCCAAGGGGCCTTTATCGGTGCCGTGCACCGCATCGCCGCGCGGATTGATGATCAGTATGAACTGGTTGCGGGGTGTTTTTCATCAACGCCGGAAAAGTCGCGCGCGAGTGCGGCTGATCTGGGGCTGGACCCTGCCCGCGCCTATGGCAGCTTTGCCGAAATGGCAAGCCGCGAGGCGCGCAAGAAGGACGGGATCGAGGCGGTGGCGATTGTCACGCCCAACCACATGCACGCACCCGTGGCGGTAGAGTTCCTGAAGCGCGGCATCCATGTGATCTGCGACAAGCCGCTGACAGCGACCCTGCCCGAAGCGAAGAAACTGGCCAAGGCGGCGGCGGCCAGCAAGGCGATCTTTGCGCTGACGCATAACTACACGGGCTATCCGATGGTGCGGCAAGCCAAGGCCATGATCGCAGCAGGTGAGTTGGGCGATATTCGATTAGTGCAAGTGGAATACGCGCAGGACTGGCTGACCAATGATCTGGAAAGCACGGGGCAGAAACAAGCGGGCTGGCGCACGGACCCCAACCAATCGGGCGCAGGTGGCAGCACGGGTGATATCGGCACGCATGCCTTCAACCTTGCGTCTTTCGTGTCGGGGCTGACGCTGGAAAGCCTTGCGGCCGATCTGCAAAGTTTTGTGCCGGGGCGCCGCGTGGATGACAACGGCCATGTGATGATGCGCTTTCAGGGTGGCGCGCGGGGGATGCTGTGGTGTTCGCAGGTGGCACCCGGCAACGAAAACGCGCTGCGGCTGCGTGTGTATGGCACGAAGGCGGGGATTGAATGGGCGCAGGAAGACCCGAATTACCTGTGGTTCTGCCGTCTGGGTGAGCCGAAGCAGCTGATCACGCGCGGCGGGGCGGGGGCGAATGCGGCAGCGGCGCGCATGACGCGCATCCCGCCGGGCCACCCGGAAGGCTATCTGGAAGGGTTCGCGAATATCTATGCCGAAGCTGCGCGGGCGATCATTGCGCGCCGCACGGGGGCCATGCTGGATGCAGAAGTCACCTTCCCGGGTATTGCGGAAGGCCTGCAGGGCGTGGCCTTTGTGGATGCTTGCGTGCGATCATCGCGACGCAACGGGGCGTGGACGAAACTGGCGCTTTAGGCGGAGCCGCTCATCCCGCCCTTGCGGTTGGTCTCCGCTGTGTGCCGCGCGAAGACCAACCGCAAGGGCGGGATGAGCGGTCTGCAAAAGGCTAGGCGCGCAGTCGATTGCGCTCGCGCTGCAACCAAAGGCCGGTCAACAGCAAAGGGGCGTTGTTCACTTCGCCGCTGGCCATTAGCTGTGCGAAATCATCAAAAGACAGCCGATGGCCGCGAATATCCTCGGCCTCACCCTCTACCCCGAACACGCCTTCGACGCCTTCGGGCAGGTCGGTCAGGGCGACATAGGAATAAAGGTACTCGGCCTTGGCCCCCGGCGTCGGATAGTAGCCGCCGACAAATTCCATGGCACCGAGCTTTAGCCCCGCCTCTTCCACTGCTTCGCGCCGTGCCGCCTGTTCTGGCGTCTCGCCCGCATCAATCCGGCCCGCAATCGCCTCGAGCGACCAAGGCTGCGCATCGCCGCGCGCAAAGGGGCCGGGGCGGAATTGTTCGATCAGCAGGACCACATCGCGCTGCGGATCATAGGGCAGCACGGTGACGGCATCGCCCGAAATGAACACCGCCCGGTTGACCTGCGGGCTGAGCGTTCCGTCAAAACGCCGGAACTGCAGGTCATATTCCTCGACCGCGAAAAACCGCGCATAGGGGGTTCGGCGTGCAGCCACCGGCACGTCACCCGGCTGCATCGCATGGCGCTGCTGCGCAGGACCGCCCGCCGCTGCCCGCACGCGCGATGCGCCCCGCACCAGCATCAGGGGATAGCGCGCCAGCATTTGTTCCGGGCTGTGCTGGCCGAACAACCCCATCACATCACGCGCCGTTTGTGTGACGATCTCGCTTTGCGTTTCCTGCCAGCTGGCCAATCTCCAGTCACCATCCGCCTGCCATTGGCCAGGCCGGGGCACATAGACGCGCGCCAGCACCGGGGCGGGTGCCAACACGGTCAGGTCTTGCGTGTCAAAGGCAAAACCGGCCTCATAGTAATCAAGCCGGGTCACCTCATCATCGGTCAG
>JBJOQW010000028.1:0-3142 GCA_046049665.1 Pseudomonadota bacterium
TCTAAGCGCGATTTATACTCTTGCAGATTGTGCTGACCTTGGGTAACTCCCCCGCCACCGAATGCGTTTCGCTGATCGCGCAACACACAAGGTGAGACAGGGACCGCGCACCCCCAGCCACCTGGCCAGAGGCGCATTTTCCTTGTGAGTATGGGCCTAAAGCCTTGTTTTGTTTACGTGCGGAGCCTGTCGTTCAGTGTTCAGGGTCCGGAGAAAGGAAGTGTGGGATGCGTCTTGTGGCATCAGGGATGTGTGTTCGGGGTTACGCCTTGTGATACACGCATTGCGCGATCAGATAAAAGACATACGCATCCAGTAATCAGAGAAATGATTAAAGAGATACGACTTGCGCAATAAGATTTGCGCGAGCCGGTTTCTGATATCCGCAGTCGGCGTTCAGATTAAGGCGATGTGAGTTAAGATAAAAGAATTACGCGATCCGCATTGTGAGAAAAGCAATCGGCGAAGTGAGGAAGGTGGTATGGGTTACGGAATACGTGTTGTGCTGGTGATGAACCGCAAGGGGGGATCGGGCAAGAGCACCCTCTGTCGTGCCCTGGCCTCTGCTGCGGCTGCAAAAGGCGAGACGGTGACAATCTTCGACACCGATGCCTCGAAATCCTGCCTCAAGTGGATGCAGGCGGGAAAGGAGGCAGGCAACTGGTCTTCTTTGGTTGAAGTGATCCACACGCTGGATGCGCACCGGGTGGCAGAAGCCATCGAGCAGATCTATGAGCAGCCCGATCAAGAGCACCTCATCCTGATCGACACCTTCGGCGGCGGATCAGAGGCACAGGATGTTCTGGCCGTCGCTGCCCATCGGATCATTTGCCCCATGATGCTGTCGCGCGGCGATCTGAGTGAGACGCTGGAAACCGCCAACTGGTACTTGAAGCTTCGTGGTCGCGTGGAAAAGCCGGGCGAGCTTGCAGTGTTTTCTGTGTTGCTCAATCGGGTGCCTGTACGGGTGTCAGAGACCGAGCGGGCGGTGGCTGAAGAGCTGTTCCAGTCCTTGCCAGCCCTTGAGACCTATCTTGGCAGCCGCGCCGCTTACGTTCGCATGGACAAAGAAGGGCTTCTCGGAGTGATCGGGGACAAGACGCCGAACCGGGCGCTTGCGGCCCATGTCCAGAGTGCCGTGAAGGAGGCAGGGGACGTTTTGGAGGAAATCGACCAGCTGATCCTGACACTGGCGGAGGTCGCATGATGGCGCAGCGCAAGGACATGATGCGGATCATCCGCCAGGACGCAGGGTTTTCGGCCAAGTTAGGTTTTGGTGGGAAGGGCGCAAGTGATTTGGCCGATCGGTCCATCACGGTACCGCCAACTTCGGTTGAGGCCTTAGCGAAACCGAAACCTCCGTCATCGGCGACTGCGGTGATGGCTACGCCAAGCAGCAACACTGGCGAAGGTGGCGTCAAACCCTTTGAGCCCAGAGAAGAGTCCCGGGAAGAGGTGAAGGTCTTCGGCGCACAAAAGGCTTGGGGTGGGAAGGCGACTGGTATTGCCAGCGGGTCAGCTGCCCGCGGGCAGGTTGTCCATGTCTCATTGTCGCTGACCACCGGTCAGGCGCGGCTGGCAGAAGAGTGGGCCACGGCTGCACGTTGCACCGTCCAGTTTTTGATCCGTCGCGTTGCCCAGAGTCTGCGCGATCAGGTCTTCGACGATTGGGAACGTGATGGGATGCCGGATGTCGAGGAGTCCCGTGGCGCACGCGGCAAGCATCCGACGAGCGTGACCTTGACCTTACGCCCGCAGTTCGCGGCCGAACTCGCGAAAATCCATGACCCGCTTGGCATCCTTGGATTGGCGCGCGCCATGGGCCCCGCCTACCGCGTGCGGTTCCAGGAGGCCTTCGACGAAGCCTTGGCCAAGGCGAAAATTCAGACAACAAACGAGGGAGACGAACAATGACCAGCACAGAAGCCCCTGCCCTCGAGCGCACCATCCCGTCGTCTGTATTCGACATCGGCACGCCCGTCGAATGGATGGTCGATCCGGATCAGCGCGGGACGATCCTTGGGGTGACCTATGAGTTCAGCCAGACTGGGGAGCGGAGAACCGTTTGGTACACGCCCAACAAGCGGCGGGCGAAGAAGGCATTGGTCTTGTCTGAGTTGAGCCAAGCCTGATTGGGTTTGGCGCGGCGCGGCTTGGCCGCCGCCTGCTTCCGAACTGGCTTTGGCGCCGGCTCACTGGCGAAAAGAAGAGACCCGGCGGCTTATGCCACCGGGTCTGATCTGCGGGGTCTCAGCCCGCGAACTGATCCTCGCGGTCGACCAGTTCGGGGTCTTCGCCTTCACCAGCCTTCGGGCGGCTCAGGAAGTCGACTTTTTCCGCGATGATCTCGCAGCCGTAGCGGTCGACCCCGGCGGCATCGGTCCACTTGGTGTAATGGATGCGCCCGTGCACCATCACTTTCATGCCCTTTTCGCAGTTGTCGGCGACCGTCTTGCTGAGACCGTTGAAGCAGGTAATGCGGTGCCATTCGGTATCCATCACGCGGTAGCCGTTCTCGTCGCGCTGGACCCGGCCTTCGGACAGGCGCGGGCGCGAGGTGGCGAGGGTGAAGTTGGTGATCTTGGTCCCGCCCTGCGTGGTGCGGATTTCCGGGGACTGACCGATGTTGCCTGCGAGGATGACGATGTTCTGCATTTTGTAGCTCCTGTATCTGGCTGAAGGGACCATCCCTTCGACAAGACCCGAATGAAGCCTGTCGGCCGAGGCTTGCACGGTGGCCCTTCCGCCACCGGAAACCTCCGAAGGGTCGGGGTGGTGCGGGCAGGGAGCGGTTCGCGACCAACACGGCCCGGCCCTGAGCGGGGTTGCGAGCCAGAGGCCGAACAGGCTTAGGGGATTGTCCGTCGAAGGGAGGTGCCTGAGCCGGGAGCACGGAAAGCGGCAGGGCAGAACCGCTCAAACGATTGACCGGCAATGTCAGGCCCAGGGAGAAAGAACCCGGAAAGAGAGAGGAGCCATGCCAACAACCGCGCCCCGATGTGACGAAAGTTCCGTCGATGAGGGTCAGCGCGATGATTGAGGCGGGCTGCCGGGACAGACCGAAAGGGACGCTGCCCTGCGAATGGTTGCAAAGTCGAGATGCCGCCAGCGATCAAAAGAGCATTATGGAGATGGTTTGGGC
>JBJOQW010000029.1:0-31915 GCA_046049665.1 Pseudomonadota bacterium
GTTGTCGCCTCCGCGCAAGAGGAATTCACCCAACACTACCCCCAGTCAGGCTGGGTCGAACATGACCCGGCGGATCTGTGGTCCACCGTCGCAGGCACCGCCCGCGCCGCCATTGAACGCGCCCGCCTGACGCCCGCCCAGATCGGTGCGATCGGCATCACCAACCCGCGCGAAACCACCCTGCTGTGGGACCGCGCGACAGGCCAGCCCCTTCACCGCGCCATCGTCTGGCAAGACCGCCGCACCGCCGATACCTGCAAGGCGCTGACGGATGCCGGCCACGCCGCCATGATCACCGCCCGCACCGGCCTGCTGCTCGACCCCTACTTTTCCGGCACCAAGCTGAAATGGCTGCTTGACCACATCCCCGGCGCTCGCGCCCGCGCCGCCAAGGGCGAGCTTGCCTTCGGCACGGTTGACACATGGCTGATCTGGAACCTGACGGCTGGCCGTGTTCACGCCACTGACGCCACCAACGCCGCCCGCACCATGCTTTACAATATCAAGGACGGCGCTTGGGATGCGGATATCTGCGCCCTTCTGGATATCCCCATGTCCCTGCTGCCCAAGGTGCGTGATTGCGCCGCCGATTTCGGCACGACCCGGCCAGACCTGTTTGGCCGTGCCATCCCCATCACCGGCGTCGCGGGTGACCAACAGGCGGCCACCGTGGGGCAGGCCTGCTTTGCGCCCGGCATGATGAAATCCACCTATGGCACCGGTTGCTTTGCCCTGCTGAACACGGGTGCCGACATGGTGCCATCCAGGAACCGTCTGCTGACGACCATCGCTTATCAGCTGAACGGCAAGCCCACCTATGCGCTGGAAGGGTCGATCTTCATTGCGGGCGCAGTCGTGCAATGGCTGCGCGACGGGCTGAAGATCATTCGTGAGGCAAAGGAAACCCAACCGCTCGCCGATGCCGCCGATCCCACGCAGGACGTGGTGCTGGTGCCCGCCTTCACCGGGCTGGGCGCGCCCTATTGGCGGCCCGATTGCCGGGGGGCGATCTATGGCATGACGCGCAATTCTGGCCCTGCCGAGCTTGCAAAGGCCGCGCTGGAAAGCGTGGGCTACCAGACGCGCGACCTGCTGCAGGCCATGCGCGCCGATTGGGGGGCGGCCGCAGACGGCGTGCTGCGCGTAGATGGCGGCATGACGGCCAGCGATTGGACCATGCAATTCCTGTCTGACATTATCGGCGCACCCGTTGACCGGCCCAAGGTGACAGAGACCACCGCGCTTGGTGCGGCATTCCTTGCAGGCATGCAGGCCGGTATCTGCGGCGGTCCGGATGAATTTGCCAGGAACTGGGCGCTTGACCGCCGCTTTGAGCCAGGGATGGATGCCGCAACGCGCGACGCTAAATACGCCCGTTGGGGCAGGGCTGTGGCCGCCACGATGAGCGTGTGACCGATGGCGCAGGGCAAAAATTTTCGCCGAAAATTTTTGGGCACCCGATGAGCACATTCAGCATCATGACCCCACCTCGGATCCTGTTTGGCCGGGGCGAGGCGGCAAAGGCCGCAGACCTGGCCATGGCTTTCGGCCCGCGCGGCCTGATCGTGCATGGGGGCAACCCCGCGCGTGCTGCGGCACTGCTTGCGGCAACCAAGGCGCTTGGCATGGCCTGCGCGGCAGAGCCGACATTGCCCATGCTGGAGAACGGCCTTTCGCTGGCGCGCGCATATAATCCTGACTGGGTCATCGCCTTTGGCGGCGGCGCTGTGATTGACATGGGAAAGGCGCTGGCGGCCCTTATCCCTCAACCTAGCCCCGTGATGGACCATCTGGAGGGCGTGGGCCCCGCCCACCCCTTGACCGCCCACCCACTGCCGTTCATCGCCATCCCCACCACAGCGGGGACAGGGGCCGAGGTCACCAAGAACGCCGTCATCGGCCTGCCGGATCATGCCCGCAAGGTCAGCCTGCGTGATGACCGCATGATCGCGCGTGTGGCCATCATTGACCCGGCCCTCACCGACCATACCCCCAAGCCCATCACGCTTGCCTCGGGCCTTGATGCCATCACGCAGGTGATTGAACCCTATGTCTCGTGCAAGGCCACGCCTTATACCGATGCCATCTGCCTGCCCGCCATTGCCGCCGGCCTGCCTGCCCTGATGCGCCTGATGCAGGGCGAAGATGCGCAGGCGCGTAATACGATGGCATGGGTCAGCCTGACCGGTGGCCTTGCCTTGGCCAATGCGGGGCTTGGGGCGGTTCATGGTTTTGCCGGGGTGATCGGTGGCATGACAGGGGCTGCGCATGGTGCCATCTGTGGTGCATTGCTGCCGCATGTGTTGGCCATGAACCGTGCGCGCATGGCCGATCCTGCACGGCTGAATGCCGTCTGTGCACTGATTGCGCAAGCACTGGATGTATCACCCGATGCCGCGCCCATGGCGCTTGCCCGGTGGAACAGTCGACACGGTCTGCCGAATTTGTCCGCAATGGGCCTGTCCGGTGATGCGCATCCACAGGTGGCAAGTGTGGCGCAAACGGCGTCTTCGATGAAAGGCAATCCGGTGGCATTGGGGATGGAAGATCTGCTGGTTATCCTGCGGTCCGCTTCCTGATGCTGAAGCGGTGGCTCATCGTGCCTTGCAGCACTCTTCGCGCGGCCCCGCGATGAAAGCCGCCAAGGCTTGAAGAGCGCCCCGGTTTCAGACCATGCGGATCACATCCTTGCCCACCGCCAGCATATAGCCCCGCCGTGCAATCGTTTTGACCAACAGCTCGCTGACCAACTGGTTGCCCAGCGTATCGCGCAGTCGCTTTACCCGCGTTGCACCCGCCGCTTCATCACAATCCGCCTCTGACCGCCCGCTGATGACGGATTCAATCTGCGCGCCCGTCAGCACCTCATCATCCATCCGCGCCTCAGCCAGAACCGACAGCGTTTCCAGCGCCGCCTCGGTCAGCGCAAATTCCATGTCGTTGATGTAAACCGCTCGTCCTTCGCGGCTGATCAGCATGGATGCCACCTGAATGCCCGACCGTTGGATCGCCGAAATGCGCCGGTTCAGCGCCACGATGGTGACCAGAAATACCAGTGCCGCCAGCAGCAAGGCCGTTGCAAAGATCAAGAGCACAAAGATCACCACCCGGTAGCTTTGCAGCACTTCGGAAAACGATGTGCCCGATTGCGCAAGAATTTCCAGCAGCCGCAGCTCGGCATTGCTGCGCAGATCGTTATCCACGAAAATCTGCGTCACCTTCGCGTTGAAGGCATTGGCATCCGGCAGGTTCACAAACAGGAACACCGCCGCCGCCAAAAGGATCAGAACAATTGCCGCAATGCCAAATCCCACCACGCGGTTTCCCGCGCGCAGACTGTCAGTAGCGGAGGAAATGGTCTCCGGCACTCGCTTGCCTTTCTCCCAGGCCCTCTGGCCCGAACGTTGACATCACACTTAGCAATTCCCAACCGGCCTGCGCCAGCCGTGGTGCCAGCTCACCCGAGGCGGCACCGGGGCTGCAATTGCCATCTGACACTTGCGCCACACCGTAAGCAAGGCGCAAGGGATCATCCTGCTTTGCCTTGTAATCGGCATAGCATTCCGCCTGCGCTGGCAGTGCCGCAAACAGAACCATGATGAATACCACTATGCGGGCCATTAGGGCCTCCCTTTGCTGGACGCAGCCAATTTGCGCAGGAAACCGTTGATATACAATATCCAAAGGCCAGTTCGGGCGTTGTTATCGCATAGCAATGCCGCGTTATTGCCTGTCTTTCACGAAAGGCTCCAAGAATTTTTATACGGCGCGCGTCTGATACACGTGCCACGAAAAAGAAGAAGGAGACCGCCATGAAACAGTCCCGATCCATTGAGGTGATCCGCCCAACGCTGTGGCGCGCGGCGCGGAAATCCAGTTTGCCGATGACAAATATCCTGACTGCCGGGGCAGCCTTGCTGGCCATTGTGCTGTCAGTCTCGCTATCCTCTGCGGCGGATCCCAAAGCTTGCGTCATGCCGCTGTCCGGGCCTGCTGCACCGGCATGCGAGTAGACTTGCCCGCCCGCGTGCTTGCCCCCGCGGGCCGGGAAACGGGGGCAGGGGGGTGAGCAGCCCCTGCCCCCACCTTTGACCACAGCCTTTCATCACATCATTCAACGGCCCGCCCCCAGACCCATTCCCCCCGGTCTGGGGGTATTTTCATTTCGCCCCGCCGCGAAACGCGTTAGGCATGCGCATGATGCAAACACTGCCCGATCTTGCGTTCGAAGATGCTGCCCGCGCCCGCGGTGCCACCTGCATTGCCGGGGTGGATGAGGTTGGCCGTGGCCCCCTTGCCGGGCCTGTCACTGCCGCCGCCGTCATCCTTGACCCCGCGCGTATTCCCACCGGGCTGAATGACAGCAAGAAACTGACGCAGGCGCGCCGCATGGCCCTTGCAGCCGAACTGCATGCCGTGGCCCAAGTCAGCATTGCCCATGCGTCCGTAGCCGAGATTGATGATCTGAACATCCTGCGCGCCAGCCATCTTGCCATGACGCGCGCCATTGCGGGCCTGCCTGTGGTGCCCGATCATGTGCTGATTGACGGAAATCAGCTGCCGCGCGGCCTGACCATCCGCGCCGACACCATTGTTAAAGGCGATGCGCGCAGCCTTTCGATTTCGGCCGCCTCTATCGTCGCCAAAGTCGCGCGTGATCAACTCATGGTGATTTTGGCGCAACAGCACCCCGGCTACGGCTGGGAAACCAACGCCGGATACGGCACGGCTGCGCATCTGCAGGCGCTTCTAAATCTTGGTGTCACCCCACATCATAGACGCAGCTTCGCCCCCGTCCACAACATCTTGTATCAAGATAAATCTATAAGTGCTTGATTTAATAAAGAATTTGACGGCGAATCAGCAATGACTCATGTTTGGCCTCAATCAGCGGCACCACAAGATGCCGGGGCAGAGGCGAGATATGACGACGAAAACCACGAAAGCGGAGGGTGTCACCCTGCCGCTGAACCAGATCCTTGATGGTGATTGCATCGACCGGATGAACGCGCTTCCGGCCGGCAGCATTGACCTGATCTTTGCCGATCCGCCCTACAATCTGCAATTGAAGGGTGATCTGCATAGGCCAGATAACAGCCTTGTGGACGCGGTGGATGACCACTGGGACCAGTTCACCAGCTTTGCCGCCTATGACGCCTTTACGCGTGATTGGCTGGCCGCCGCCAAGCGCCTGCTGAAACCGAATGGCGCGATCTGGGTGATCGGCAGCTATCACAACGTGTTCAGGCTTGGCACGATCCTGCAGGATCAGGGCTTCTGGCTGCTGAATGATGTGGTCTGGCGCAAATCGAACCCGATGCCGAACTTCAAGGGCAAGCGTCTGACGAATGCGCATGAAACGCTGATCTGGGCGAGCCGGGATGAGGCGGCCAAATACACGTTCAATTATGAGGCGCTGAAGGCGTTGAACGACGGTATCCAGATGCGGTCAGACTGGGTGCTGCCGATCTGCACAGGGCATGAACGCCTGAAGGATGCCAACGGCGACAAGGCGCATCCGACGCAAAAGCCCGAAAGCCTGTTGCACCGCGTGCTGATTGCCACGACCAATCCGGGTGATGTGGTGCTGGACCCGTTCTTTGGCACGGGCACGACCGGGGCGGTGGCCAAGATGCTGGGGCGTGATTTCATCGGGATTGAACGCGAGGAAACCTATCGCCGCGTGGCGCAGGAACGCATTGACCGCGTGCGCAAGTTTGATGCATCGGCGCTGGAAATCACCGGGTCCAAACGGGCCGAGCCGCGCGTGCCCTTCGGGCAGGTGGTGGAACGCGGGATGCTGCGCCCGGGTGAAGAGCTGTATTCGATTGGCAACCGTTTCACCGCCAAGGTGCGGGCAGATGGCACGCTGATCGGCAATGATGTGAAGGGGTCGATCCATCAGGTGGGGGCGGCCTATGAACGCGCGCCATCCTGCAACGGCTGGACCTATTGGCACTACAAACGCGATGGCAAGATGATCCCCATCGACATTCTGCGCCAGCAGATCCGGGCCGAGATGGAGGCTGACGCCACCCGCCCGAACTAGGGTTGACCGAACGCCCGATCATTTTGAACGCCTGTGCCATGGTCCGCCTGTGGCACCACCTGCTCCGCTGGTACGCCCAGCGGGGCCTTTTCCGTTGCAGGCCCGAAAGGGCCGCTCATCACCCCCTTCCGGGGTTCTTCGCGGGGGCGCCACGAAGACCGCCCGTCAGGGTGGGATGAGTGGCCCGTTTCAGGCCGCTTGCGTGACCAGCCTTGCATCCGTTGCCGCGGCCAAGGCCCGCGCCGGACGCGCCATGCAGCGCTCCGCCCAGTCGCGGATCAGCGGGTCATCCGGCAGTGCCTCGGTGAACCATGCATAGGGTGAATGCACCAGAATATCTGCTGCTGAAAACTGCTTGCCCAACAGCCATGGCCCTTTTCCCAGTGCCGCCCTGATGCGCGCGGTCACATCATCCGGTCCTCGGAATGTCGCCGTCAGGTAAGGGTGCTGAAGCCCCGCTGCTGCACAGACCAGCGCCGGTTCCATCATGCTGTTGTACCAGTTCAGCCATGTCAGATAGGTGCCATAGTCTGCATCCCTCACTTGCGGCCCAAGACCCGCCGCCGGGAAAATGCCCGTCAGATACAGCATGATCGCACTGGTTTCCGTGATCAGCACCCCGTCATGCAGCAGAGCTGGCACCTTGCCTTCGGGGTGCGGATTGGCTGGGTCCATAGCACCCGAACCGTCTTGCCGGCGAATGTTCACGGGCTTGATTTGTACCCAATCGGTGATCGCCATTTCGTGAATCAGCTGCACAATGCGGCTGCTGCGCGAACGGGGGGCGTGGAACAGGGTCAGCATGTGTGTTTCCTTTATGTGTTGCGACATGACCCCTTATGCGCTACCGATCCTGTCAGTTTCTGGCAGGATCATCATGGCCCGGACTGACCGCCTTTTGCGCCTGATCGACACGATCCGTCGCCTGCCGCAGCCCGTCACTGCTGCGCGGCTGGCCATGGAAACCGGTGTGTCTGAACGCAGCCTGTACCGCGATATCGCATCCCTGCGCGCCTCTGGCGCGCTGATCGATGGTGCGGCAGGTGTGGGCTATACCCTGACCGAAGACCCCGCCCTGCCGCCACAGATGTTCACGCGGCTTGAGGTTGAGGCGCTGATGCTGGGCCTTGCCGAAGTGCGTTTGTCGGGAGACTCTGACCTTGTGCGCGCCGCCGAAATGGCCGCAGCCAAGATCACGGCCACATTGCCCGAACGCGTGCAACGGCAGGCGGTTCACGCCGTGCAGCAGACCTATCGGTTTGAACGCCGCGCCCCGGCCCCCGCACATCTGGCACTGATCCGGCAGGCAGCGTGGGATGAACGTGCGTTGGATATCAGCTATCTTGATACCGCTGATGCCCAGACCCACCGGCGCATTCTACCCCTGTCTGTCATATTCTTGGACCGCACGCTGATGTGCCTTGCCTATTGCACCCTGCGGCAGGATTTCCGGCGCTTTCATTTGCACCGCATGGACAGTGTCACCCTGACCGATGAAAGCTTTCGCCCCCGCCGCGTGCCCATGCTGCGCGCGTTTCTGGCGCAGTTGAAGGGCGAGGGCGCGCGCCCCTAGACGGCTTTCAACCGTTCGACCAGCGCGTCGATATTGCCACCTTCACGGTCCAGCATCGACCCGATTTCGGTGCGCTCTGACGCCAGCATGTTCACGCCTTCAATGATGATATTGAAGAACAGGTCCTGCCCGGACTTGTCAGACACGTGCCAGCGCAGATCAAACGGGCTTTCGCCCTGCAGATAGGCAACCGAGATTACCTCGTAATAGCTTTTGATCGCGCGGGCATCGGTTACCTCGATCCGTCCGCCAATGAATTCGCGGAAACGGCGGCCATATTTACGGCTGATGTAGCCCTGAAAGGCTTGGGTAAAATTGCGCATCTGCGCATCGGATGCCCCGCGAGCTGCGGGCCCAAGGGCTGAACGTGCGATGGTGGGCACATCGGCATAGCGCTGAAAGATACGCTCGAACGATCCGAACATCGCCGTTTCCGACTGGCCGGAATTGATCGTGTCGTTCACCTCGCCAATGGCACGGTCAATCAGGCTGCGGGCTTGGTCAACGTTCAGGGCAAGGGCCATACGCGGCAGGGCCGCGACGGCCGCAATCGCTGTTCCTGCAACCAGAAAGGCGCGGCGGGTCAGGTTGGAAAGTTCACTCGGCATAGGGATCCTCGTAAGGGTCAAGGAAGGCATCATCATTGCCCGCTTCCTGCCCGAGTTCGAAGCGGCGGTTCTGCAGGTACAGCAAACGGGCCTGCGCATAACTGTCTGCACTGTCATATAGGACCGAGTCGACCGTTTCGCCAAACCTGTAGCGATCACCAATGATTGACAATGCCTCGGCACCCGTTGCCACCTCGGCATGGGCGGGTTTCAGCACATAGCTGAACGGGTTCAGGAACAGATCAACCACTTGCCCCGTGGCATCCCGCGTCGTTGAAGGCCCGCGCACCGGCAGTTCGACATAGGCACCCTCACCCGCGCCCCAGATATGCAGCGTTTCGCCGAAATCCGTATCGCCTTCCGGCAGCCCCAGCCAGGTGGCCGCATCAAACAGACCACCAATGCCCATCGTCGTGTTGACAGCAAACCGCAGAGTGTTTTCACCGGCCTTGTCGATCCGCCCTTGCAGGATATTGTTCACAACATCGCCGGGCCCTTCAAGGTTTTCGGCAAAGTTGTTGACCCCGGTCCGCACTGGCGCAGGTACAACAGCCCCATACACCCGCGAAACCGGGCGCAACACAACGGTATCGACACCTTTGTTAAAGGCGTGGACGGCGCGGTTTGCGCCTTCGTTGGGATCGTTGAAGTCGCCTTGTGGCACAGTGCCTGCCGCGCACCCGGCCAACAAAATGACACAGATGGCGAGCATGCCATAGTTTTGCCAAATGTTTCCACTAGCGAAACAACCGGGCAAGGGCGGGCGTAACATGTTCTTTACTTCCAAAACGGAATATCCTTGGACAAAAGGCCGTATTCGTGTTGCTGCACTGATAGGATGGCACGCTGATAATGACAACCGCCGCACCTGTTTTCCGCTGTGCGCATGGCGGATTTATTCCGGCTTGCGCAACGGTCAAATTGGAAAGGAAGCCTGATGGCGCGTAGCACTGTTACATCGGGAATGCAGGAGATACGTGCCGCCCGCAGTGCCATGAACGGCACGCTGGTCGCCGTGATTGTGTTCAGCGTACTGGTAAACCTGCTGATGCTGACGGGACCACTGTACATGCTGCAGGTCTATGATCGCGTGCTTGGCAGCCAGTCCGAGGCTACCCTTGTCGCCCTGACCGTGCTGATCACCTTTCTGTTCCTTGCGATGGGTCTGCTGGATCATGCCCGTGCCCGCATCATGGCCCGCATCGGGGCCCGCATTCAGGAAACCCTTGACCGGCGGGTCTTTTCAGCTTCGGTGCGGCGCCTGACCGTGCTGCCGAATGATCAGGCTGCACTGGCCGCCCAGCGTGACCTTGAAGCAATCCAGCGGTTTTGGGCATCGCCGGTGCTGCTTGCCTTGTTTGATGTGCCATGGACGCCGCTGTTCATTGGCGCGATCTTTGTGTTTCATCCCTTCATGGGGTGGTTGGCCGTTTTGGGCGGCGTGATCTTGATCGGGGTCACGATCCTGAACCAGCGCACTACGGAACAGCCGCTGATGCGTGCCAATGCCGCCACCATGCAGGCCGAGCGCTTTGCCGAAAACATCAAGGCCGAGTCCGAGGTGATTGGCGCGCTTGGCATGCAGTCAAATGGATTTGATCGCTGGCTCCGCTTGCGGGGGGTGGCGATGGGGCAGGCGATTGCCGCCTCGGATATCGGCGGAATGTTCTCGAACGCCACAAAGACATTCCGCATGTTCTTGCAATCGGCCATGTTGGGCCTTGGCGCGTGGCTGGTGCTGCAGGGCGAATTGTCAGCCGGCGCCATGATCGCGGGATCCATTCTGATGGGGCGGGCTTTGGCGCCGATTGAACAGTCCATCGGCCAATGGGCCGTTGTCACCCGCGCCAGAGAGGGCACATCCCGCCTTGCAGACCTTCTGTCGCGCGTCCCAGCCGAGCCCGAACGCACGGCCCTGCCGCGCCCCAAGGCCGTGCTTGAGGCGCAGAACCTGACCGTAGTCCCCCCGGGCGAGCAACAAGCCGTGCTGCGCATGGTCAGCTTTCGCCTTGAACCGGGCCAGGCCCTTGGCGTGATCGGGCCGTCCGGGTCGGGCAAATCAACCTTGGCACGCGCCTTGATTGGGGTCTGGCGGCCTGCCGGTGGCAAGGTCAGGCTGGATGGAGCAACCCTTGATCAATACGATCCCGATGTGCTGGGCAGCTATATTGGCTATCTGCCTCAGCGGGTGTCGCTGTTTGATGGCACTATTGCTGAAAACATCGCCCGCCTTGCCCCGGAACCCGATGCCGCCCTTGTGGTCGAGGCTGCAAAAAAGGCCGCGGCCCATGACATGATCCTGAAATTGCCAGAAGGCTATGACACGCGCGTGGCCTCAGTCGGCGGCCGCTTGTCGGGCGGACAGATCCAGCGCATCGGTCTGGCCCGCGCGCTGTATGGCGACCCTGTCATCCTTATCCTGGATGAACCGAATTCGAACCTTGATAACGAAGGGTCGATGGCGCTGAACCTTGCGATCAAGGCGATGAAAGAAGCCGGGCGCGCGATCCTGATCATGGCACACCGTCCGGCGGCCATTCAGGAATGTGATCTGCTGATGGTCATGGAAGACGGCACGCGCAAGGCCTTTGGCCCGCGCGATCAGGTGCTGCGTGACATGGTCAAGAACCATACCGAAATTGTGCGGTCCACCGGGCCCGGGGGGGTGACATGACCGAAGCCGTCAAATGGTCAATGGCCCGCCCGCTGTGGTTGGGTTGGGTCACCGCTGCTGTCCTGTTGTTGGGTTTCGGCGGCTGGAGTGTGCTGACATCGATTGCCGGGGCCGTTGTCGCCTCGGGTCAGATCGAGGTTGATCAACAGCGACAGGTCGTGCAGCACCCCGACGGTGGCGTGATTGAAGAAATTGCCGTCAAGGATGGGCAGGTTGTTGCGGCTGGTGATCTGTTGCTGCGGCTGGATGGCGGCATGATCCGGTCGGAACTGGCCATTGTCGAAGGCCAGCTTTTCGAACTTATGGCCCAACGTGCCCGGCTTGAGGCCGAACGCGATGACCGCGACAGGCTGGAATTTACGGGTGAACTGGCTGAACTGTCCGCAAGCAATATCGATGTGGCCGCCCTGCTGGCGGGCCAGCAGAACCTGTTTGCCACGCGCGCCGAAACTGCAGCCAAACAGACAGAACAACTGATCCGGCGCATGATCCAGATCGATGCCCAGATCACCGGTATCGATGCGCAGCTTGTAGCTCTTGGCACCCAAAAGGATCTGATCGGTCAGGAATTGGCCGATCAACAATCACTGCTGGACAAAGGGCTTGCACAGGCGGGCCGTGTGCTTGCCCTGCAACGCGAAGCCGCAAGCCTTGAGGGGCAGTTGGGTGAACTTATTGCCCTGCGCGCGCAATCCGAAGGCCGCAAGACCGAGGTCGAGCTTGAAATCCTGCGCCTTGCCTCATCCCGTCGGGAAGAGGCCAACGGCCAGCTGCGCGAACTGGGCGGGCGCATCCTGGAGTTGGCCGAACGCCGCCGCACGCTGGCCGAACGCGTGCTGCGCCTTGAAATCCGGGCGCCGGTGTCTGGTGTGGTGCTGGAAATGCAGGTCACAACGCCGCGCGCTGTCATCCGGGCAGCTGATCCGTTGTTGTACCTTATTCCCCAGGACCGCCCGCTGGTGATTGTGGCGCAGCTGTCGCCCATTCATGTGGACGAAGTACGCATAGGCCAGGACGTGAAACTGCTGTTTTCAGCGTTCTCCAGCCGCACAACTCCGGAAATTCAGGGCCAGATCGCTGTCATATCGGCCGACGCACTGACCGATCAGCGCACGCAACAGCAATTCTACCGGGCCGAGATCATTCTCAAACCCGGTGAGCGTGAAAAGCTGGGCAATGTCACCCTGTTGCCCGGCATGCCGGTTGAGGCGTTCATTCAGACGGATTTGCGCTCGCCCATGGCCTACCTTGTCAAGCCGTTCACCGATTACTTCAACCGCGCTTTCCGCGAAAGCTGAGCTTGTGGCCAAGGCCGCCCATCGCTACCTTCCGGGGAAACCCAGCCCCGGAGAACGCGATGCACCCGATAGACCAGGCCCTTGCCAACCTTGGCATCACCCTGCCCGATGCCCCGGCCCCTGCGGCGAACTATGTGCCCTTCGTCGTGGTTGGCAACCTTGTGCATATTTCGGGTCAGATCAGCCAGAACGCAGGCGGCCTGATCAAGGGTCGGGTCGGCGAAAGCATGGATGTTGAACAGGGGGCCGAGGCCGCGCGCGCCTGTGCCATCAGCCTGCTGTCGCAGCTGAAAAAGGCCTGTGGCGGTGATTGGGCACGTCTTGACCGTGCGGTAAAGCTGGTGGGTTTCGTGAACTCCACCACTGAATTTACCGATCAGCCCAAGGTCATCAACGGCGCATCTGACCTGATGGTCGCAGTTTTGGGGGATGCAGGCCGTCATGCCCGCTCTGCCGTCAGTGCCGCATCTCTGCCGTTCGGCGTTGCGGTTGAAATTGAAGCCATCTTTGCGCTGAAATGAACAAGATACCCTTGCCTGCAGCGTTTCTGCGCATTCCGATTGCACATCGTGCCCTGCATGACCGCACCCATGGCCGCATTGAAAACAGCCCTGCCGCCATCCGTGCAGCGGTCGATGCGGGCTATGGCATCGAAATTGACGTGCAATTGTCAGCCGATGGTCAGGCCATGGTCTTTCACGACGAAGAATTGCCGCGCCTGACCGGGCGGCCCGGCTGGGTCAAAGACCATACCGCTGCAGAGCTTGGCCAGATCACCCTGACAGACAGCACCGACACGATCCCGACCTTGCCTCAGGTGCTTGCCACCATCGCAGGCCGCGTGCCGCTGCTGATTGAAATCAAGGATCAGACCCTGACCATGGGCCACACTGACGCCCGCCTTGAACGCGCCGTTACCGCGGCCCTTGCCAGTTACACCGGCGATGTTGCCGTCATGTCCTTCAACCCCCACAGCGTCGCCCACATGGCCCGCCTTGCCCCCCAAATCCCCCGTGGCCTGACCACCTCTTTCTACGATCACGCTGACTGGCATCCCCTTGACCCCGCCACCTGCGATGCCTTGCGTGATATCCCCGATTATGACCGCACCCACAGCAGCTTCATCAGCCATCAGGGCAATGACCTTGCCCGCCCGCGTGTGGCCGACCTGAAGGCCAAGGGCGCCGCTGTCCTTTGCTGGACCATCCGCTCGCCCGATCAGGAAGCGCAGGTGCGCAAGATCGCACAAAACATCACCTTCGAAGGCTACGCGGCCCCCATCCCCGCTTGACCTATTCCCCAGCCGCTTCACTTACCCTTTCACTTTGGAACAAATATCCTCGGGGGGTCCGGGGGGCAGACAGCCCCCCGGCGCTTGCCGCAAATACCGGAATTCGGAATGCCCGACCTGACCCTTTCGAACGGCATGGCAGACCTGACCGCGCAGGAATGGGATGCTTTGTCATCCCCCGGCCCGCGCCCTCTGGACCCTTTCACCACCCACCGCTTTCTGCTGGCCCTTGATGCCTCGCATAGCACTGGCAAAGGCACCGGCTGGCAATGCCGCCCACTGGTGCTGCGCCAGGATGGTCAGCTGATTGGTGCCACGCCGCTGTATGTGAAGTCCCACAGTCAGGGTGAATACATCTTTGATCACGCCTGGGCCCAGGGATACGAGCGCGCAGGCGGCAGCTATTACCCCAAACTGCAGATCGCCGTGCCCTTTACGCCCGCCACCGGCCCGCGCTTTCTGGGCCAGGGGCGCGAAACGCTGGTTGAAGGCGCCATCGAGATCGCCCGGCAAAATCAGTTGTCATCACTCCACATCACCTTTTGCACCGAGGACGAGGCACAGGCACTGGCCGGCCAGCATGATCTGCTCCACCGCGTCACGCAGCAGTTTCATTGGCTGAACGATGGTTACGCCAGCTTTGATGCTTTCCTCGCCAACTTGTCCTCGCGCAAACGCAAAAATATCCGCAAGGAACGCGACACCGCGCAATCCGCCGTCACCATTCAATGCCTGACCGGTGATGCCATCCTGCCCGAACATTGGGATGCTTTCTGGCAGTTCTATCAGGATACCGGCAGCCGCAAATGGGGCACGCCCTACCTGACACGCGCCGCCTTTACTGCGTTTCATGACACCATGCGCGATGACATCCTGCTGATCCTGGCCTTCCGGCAGGGCCGCCCGGTCGCCGGTGCCCTGAACTTTATCGGCCGCGACACCCTGTTTGGCCGCTATTGGGGCTGCGTTGAAGACCACCCCTGCCTGCACTTTGAGCTGTGCTATTATCAGGCCATCGACTGGGCCATTCAGCACGGCCTGCAACGGGTTGAAGCGGGCGCGCAGGGCGAACACAAGCTGGCGCGCGGCTACTTGCCCACCCCTGTGCATTCCCTGCACTGGATCGCCGATCCCGGCTTCAGGCGCGCCGTCGCGCACTACCTTGATCAGGAACGCGCCGCCGTAACCGAAGAGATCGAGGTGCTGACGGCCTACGGGCCGTTCCGGCGGGTGACAAGCGAAGATTAGAAATCCAAGACATTTGCCTTGATTTTGACATAATCAAACGCTCTACCAAGGCATAGGAAAAAGCGGGTGGGGGCCTGTTTTTTATAAGGATCCACCATGCCCCTTATTGACGTCATTATCAAAGGCGCGTTTGACACGCGCAGTTTCTTTGCTCCCGCGACCACGCCGATCACAGCCATCACAGGCACCGACACGCTGGTTCAGGTCACCCTGCAAGACGGGCTGACGCTTGCCTATGCCGGCACTGGCCTGCAGTTTGATGGCACGACACCCATCGCGGGCCAGATCACCAAGGTTCAGGTACTGCGAACTGATGGCGTTGAGCTTGCCAGCATGGACCTGACACTTGCGCCGTGGCAATTTGCGGAAATCACTACGGGCGCGCCCCTTGCCAGCTACAACGCAAATTCGCACCGGTCGGTTTACGACTTTTCGACAGATTTTGGCGGTATCGGTCCGATTTACTTTGAGGGTGGCGATCAGGCCGATGAAATCTACAATCTGCTGCGCGCAGATACCCTGCTGGGTGGCGGTGGCGATGATATTGTGTATGTTTCGTCGAATGCGTTCCCGCAGTTTACAGCCCCCGCAGGCCTGACGCTGGACGGCGGCACCGGCAATGACATTCTGTATCTGTTCAGTAATGCGAACGCGACCGGGGCGGATTTTCGTAATGCGTCCATCTCCGGTTTTGAGACCTTGGGATTGCTGAACGGCACATTCCTGTTTTCTGGTGCGCAGCTCGGGGCAGGTGGCATTTCTCTGACCAGCACTATCCAGATGTCGGCCTTCAGCTCTCCGGGGCTGATCATTACGCAGACGGCGGGGCGTGCCGTTGATCTGTCGCAGTTTGTGATTGCCCTCGCACAGGCCGCGCGAACGCAGATGCAGGTGAATGGCACTGCGTCCGATGATGTGCAGCGTGGCAATGCCCTGTCCGCTGATATTCTGATCGGGCTTGATGGCAATGACCGGCTGTATGGCGGTGGTGGCGCGGACAGTTTGTTTGGCGGAAGCGGTGATGACCGGCTTTATGTCGGCGACGATACGACGCAAGAACCACTCTTCTTCTTTGGCACGACAACAATATTGCAGGGCGGCGATGGCGATGATCGGCTTTTCGGTGGGGTCGGTACTGCGGCGCTTTCCGGGGATGCGGGGAATGATATCATCAATGGTGGCGCTGGCTTGGTCATTGCCAACGGTGGTGATGGCAACGACTGGCTGAAAGGCGGCACTGCAACCCAAGCGGGCTTTGGCGGTATCGTGCAATCCAGTCGGCTGTATGGCGGGGCGGGTGACGATACGCTTGTGACGGGCGCTGAAGGTGCGGAATTGCGCGGCGAAGCGGGTAATGACCGCTATGTCATCAACCACGCAGGTTTCAATCTTCAGGAAATGACAGGCGGCGGGAATGACCGCGTGGTCACGACCATATCGGCAGACCTGACAACTGCGGGCGAGATTGAGCGTGTGGTGGTAGCGGCGACCACAGGCCTTCAGGTCACCGGGACTGCGACGAACAACACAATCATCGGCAATATTGGTGCCGACACGCTGCATGGCGGCGCGGGTGATGACTTGTTGTCGGGGCGGGCTGGAACCGATGTTCTGGACGGCGGGCTTGGCAATGACAAGTTGCACGGCGGCCTTGATGCCGATGTTTTCATGTTCGCCACGGGGTCGGGCCGTGATGTGATCAGTGATTTTACGGATGGTGTTGATTTGATTGATCTTTCGGGGTTGGTGGCTGTTGCGGATTTTGCTGATCTGCAGGCCAATTACCTGCAGCAGGTGGGCAAGAACGTGGTCCTTGATGCCGGGAATGGCGATATTCTGGTGATCCGCGCCACCACGCTTGCTGTACTGGATGCCGGTGACTTTGTGATCTGACCCCGGGCAAAGCCGGTTGACAGTGCGGGCTTGCGCTGTGAACGATGGACGCATCTTGCAAAGGTGCGTCCATGGCCCAACTGCTTTCACCTGATGATCGTGCCCGCCTTTTGCCGCCGCTTGGGCAAGCGGGATGGGGCGCGGTCGAAGGGCGTGATGCCATCCGCAAGGTCTGGAAATTCAAGAACTTTTCGGAAGGCTGGGCCTTCATGTCGCGCGTGGCGCTGCTGGCCGAGGTGATGAACCACCACCCGGAATGGCGCAATGTCTATAATGTGGTGGACATCACGCTGACCACGCATGACTGCCATGGACTGTCTGATCTGGACGTGCGGATGGCGCAGGCGATTGACAAGATCGCAGGTGACGCCACCTGGCAAAAGGACCTGACGTTGCCGGTGGAAAGCCTTTGCCAGATCCGGGCGAAGGGGTAGGGGCGCGGGTTTAAGTTCTGCGCCCAAGTCCTTACAAACGCTGTGTTAATCCGCGTTTTTCGGCGGGATTTTCAGATCTTTTTTCCGTCTTTATTGCGTCTTCCTTCCGTCTCTACGCGCGTAGAGACAAGACGGCGTTAACCATTGGCCGGGAATCGGTGAGTTTGGGCGGATGTGTCGCATGAGTTGGTCTGAAGCCTGACCTGCGACAGTGTTTGACGGGCCTTTCTGTGGGAGGCCCGTCGGTTGTGTTGGTCGAAGCGGCCGCGCCGCGCCGTCAGATCGCCGCCAGCAGCGCCTCGCCGCCAGAGGTTTCGCACACACCGGGATTTTCTTCCAGATGCAGCACCTTGACCACACCATCATCGGCATACAGCGCATAGCGCTTGGAGCGGTCAAACAGGCCCACGGGTGGCGCGGTAAAGGCCAGACCCATCGCCTTGGTCAGGCTAGCGTCGGCATCGCCCAACATGGTGATGCCCGCATCCGTGGCCCCGGTGGACGCACCCCATGCGCCCATCACGAAAGGATCATTGACCGATACGCAGATCACCTCATCCACGCCTTTGGCGGCGAACTGGCCTGCGGTGCGGATGAAGGATGGCACATGCGCCGTGGTGCAGGTGCCCGTATAGGCCCCCGGCAGGCCGAACAGCACCACTTTGCGGCCCTTCAGACGGTCAGCCAAGGCCACCTGCACGGGCCCGGATGCGCCCATCATCGTCAGCGTCGCCTCTGGGATACGGTCACCTACAGAAATTGTCATTCGTGTCATCCTCGCTGATGTTCCTTTGTCTTGGCCTGCGATATAGCCTTGCCACTGCAGGCTGACCAGAGGGGCAGGGATGACCAATATCGTTGTAATCGGGGCCGGGCAGGCAGGGGCCGCGCTTGTGGCGAAATTGCGCGCGCTGGGTCACACCGGGCCTTTGACCCTGATTGGCGAAGAGCCAGCCCCGCCCTACCAGCGCCCGCCGCTTTCCAAAGCCTATCTGATGGGCGAGATGGAGGCCGAGCGGCTTTGGCTGCGGTCTGAGGAATTCTATGCCGAGAACAACATCACCCTGCGCCTTGGCGCGCCGGTGACGGCGATTGATGCGGTGGCGCGGACGGTGACGGTGGGGGGTGATGTGCTGCCCTATGACCATCTGGCGCTGACGACAGGGTCTATTCCGCGGCGGTTGCCTGCGGCGATCGGGGGCGATCTGGCGGGGCTGTATACCGTGCGGACGCTGGCCGATGTTGATGTGATGCGAGCCGCGTTTCAGGCAGGCCGCCGGGTGGTGGTGATTGGCGGGGGCTATATCGGGCTGGAGGCGGCGGCGGTTGCGGCCAAGCTGGGGTTGCAGGTGGCCGTTGTGGAAATGGCGCCGCGCATTTTACAGCGCGTGGCATCGCCGCAGACATCAGATTACATGCGCGCGCTGCATGAGCGGCATGGGGTGCAGATCATTGAAGGAACGGGGTTGGACCGGCTGCTGGGCGATGGGCATGTGAGTGCGGCGCGGCTGACGGATGGGCGCGAATTGCCGTGCGATTTCGTGATCGTGGGGGTGGGGATCACGCCTGCGACGGCCTTGGCCGAGGCGGCGGGTGTGGCGCTGGAAAACGGTATCCGGGTGGATGCGCAGGGGCGCACGTCAGATGCGCATATCTGGGCAGCGGGCGATTGCGCGAGCTTTCCCCATGCGGGGGGGCGGATCAGGCTGGAGTCGGTGGGCAATGCGATTGATCAGGCGGAATGCGTGGCGGCGAACATGCTGGGGGCGGGGCAAGATTATGTGGCGGCACCGTGGTTCTGGTCAGACCAGTATGATTGCAAGCTGCAGATTGCCGGGCTGAACACGGGCTATGACCGGATTGTAACGCGGATGGGTGAGGGGGATGCGGTATCGTTCTGGTATTATCGGGGCGAGCGGTTGCTTTCGGTGGATGCGATGAATGATCCGCGGGCCTATATGGTGGGCAAGCGGCTGATCGAGATGGGGCGGTCACCTGACGCGGCGCTGATTGCTGATGCGGAGACGCAGCTGAAAGCGCTGCTGAAGTGAGGATCATTGGCGGGCGGTCGCGGGGCTTGCATCTGGCGGATGTGGGGGCGGGGGATGCCAAGGGGCATTTGCGGCCAACATCGGACCGGGTGCGCGAGGCGATTTTCAACCTGCTGATCAACGGGGGCTATGGCGACCCGGTCACAGGGGCGCGGGTGCTGGATCTGTTTGCGGGCACGGGCGCGCTGGGGCTGGAGGCGATCAGCCGGGGGGCGGCTGAGGTGCTGCTGGTGGATGATGGGGCGGCGGCGCTGGCGCTGCAAAAGCGGAACATCGGGCTGATGCGGACGGAGGCGGCAGTATCGATGCGGCGGGATGCGACGCGGCTGGGGGCGGTGACGGGTGCTGCGTTCGATCTGGTTTTCCTTGACCCGCCGTATGGCAAGGGGATGGGCGAAAAGGCGCTGCAAAGTGCGGCTGATGGGGGCTGGCTGGCACCAGAGGCGCTGGTGGTGTGGGAGGAAAGCGTGGCTCCGCTGGTGCCGGTGGGGTTTGTGCAACAGGATCAGCGGCGCTATGGCGATACGCTGGTGACGATTGTGCGGGCGCCATGATCACGCGGGAACATCAGAAGGGTGATGCGGCGAGTGTGGCAGTCTATTCGGATTGCGAGCGGTATCGGTATCTGCTGACGCGGGTCTGGGGTGGGGGGCGACGGGCGCTGTTCATCATGCTGAACCCGTCAACGGCGACGGAATACCAGAATGACCCGACGGTGGAACGCTGCGAGCGGCGGGCGCGGGCCTTGGGGTTTGGGGCGTTTCGGGTGACGAATATCTTTGGCTATCGGGCGACGGATCCGCGGGTGATGCGGGGGCAGGCTGATCCGGTGGGGCCGGGGAATGACGCGGCGATCGTGGGGTCTGTGCCCTGGGCGGATCAGGTGATCTGCGCCTGGGGCAGCCATGGGGCGCATCTGGGGCGGGGGGCGCAGGTAGCGGCGCTGCTGCGGGGCACGCAGGCGCCGCTGTTTCACCTTGGGTTGACGCAAGGGGGGGCACCGAAGCATCCGCTGTATATTGGCTATGATGTGCAGCCGATCTTGTGGGATCAGGCGGCCAGCAGCTGAATATCCGCGCCCGTCAGGCCCAATGCGCCCTGCACAACGGCAATCTGCACACCGTCCAGCAGCACGGACATGTCTTCGGTGCCGGCGATGACCTCGGTTGACACCACAGGTTCGGGGTGGATGTCGGGATCGTACATCAGCACGATGTGATCATCTTCCGCCGAATAATCGGAAATGACTGATGGCGGGGTGTTCGGGCCGAAATCGGCCAAGGTAAAAAGGTCTTCGCCCAGACCACCTGTTGCCGTGTCGCCTGCGCCAAGCGTCAGGGAATCATTCCCATGGCCACCAAACAGCTGATCTGCATCGTCATCATCGGCGCCGACCAGTGCATCATTGCCATCGCCACCAAACAGATCGTCCGCCCCGCCAGACCCAAGCAAGCCATCATGGCCATCACCACCCGTCAGTGCCTCGGCATCATCCGTGCCGATCAAAAGCACGCTGGCCGGATCAGGCTGTTCGACCGGCCCATCACCGGGCAGTTCTTCCGGGGGCAAAAAGACCTCAGGCTCGGGCGCGGGCGCATCGGGCTGCAAGGCGGGCAGATCGAACAGGTCGCCGACCGGGCCCTGCGGCAGATCCTGCGGATCAGCGGGGGGCGCGTCAACATCATCATCATCTGCGCCAGACCGGTTCTGGTTCATGACGGAATCGCCCATGATCCCCGCAAACATCGCGCCTAACAGACCCAACAAGCCCAGCATGACCCAACTCCTGACTGCAATTCACGGCATGCGTTAACGAAGGTTAATGCAAGCCACGGAAAATCCAGTATTTTCTTGCACAAGTCATAACACGAAACTCTGTGCCGTTCTATCGGGTTTGCCGCGGCATCTGCGCAAAAATTGAAGATGACGCCCCGGCTTTGCCACAGTGCAAACGCAAAATCGTCTTTCCTTTTGCACCGATCGCGCCTATACGCCGCCATCCGCGCAAGCGGACAGCCTCCAAGGGCCTTGCTGGACGACATCCCGGCCTGCGCCATAACCCTTAACCCAGGAGAACCCGATGTCGATCACCGTTGAAGAAAAAGCCCGTCTGATCAAGGAATACGCAACCAAGGAAAACGACACGGGTTCGCCCGAGGTTCAGGTTGCAATTCTGTCATCGCGCATCGCCACGCTGACCGAACATTTCAAGGGGCACAAGAAAGACAACCACTCGCGTCGTGGTCTGCTGATGATGGTGGCACAGCGCCGCAAGCTGCTTGACTACCTCAAGGGCCGCGATGAAGCGCGCTATGCGTCGTTGATCGGCCGGCTTGGCCTGCGTCGCTAAGACCAGACCCCGAGCAAGGCAAGACAGGGGCCTGCAGCCACGCGCTGCAGGCCTTTTGATTTGGCGAAGGCCGCCTTGCCCGCCTGCAGGCCTATGCAGGCCCGGCAAGCATGCGCCGGAACGTGATTGTTGTATCCCTGTCAAAGCCGTGGTGCGCTGACCGTGCTGTTTCGACAAATCCCAAGGCGCGAAATGTGGCGTGGTTTTCAACCAGCTCGACCCGCGTTTGCAGCGTCAGCGCCCGCAGACCCAGCGATCTGGCCCGCTGGGCGGCCTGCGCAATCAGCGCACGCGCATGGCCCTTGCCACGGGCATCGGTGGCGACAGCCAGTTTTCCCAGATAAAGCGCATCGTCCCGCGGCGAAAGCACGACACAAGCCACGGGTGGCGCGCCAATGGCCCAGACCTCGCCCGCCGCAAACAGGGTTTCAACCGTCATGCCATGCAAGGAAGACGGCGGGTTGATCCGCGTATCCATATAGGCAAAGGCCAGTTGCAAAAGCGCCAGAACGGCGCGGCCCTGCTGATGATCTGTCACATGATACGGAGTCATGTTTGCACCCCGCCGCAACTGCGGGCGGGATGCAAGTGGTTTTGGCAATAGGGGGGCGCTAGAGCCCAAGGTGGCCGATCACCGCTTCAAGCACCTGATCATGCACGGTTGCGCGGTCGGCACCGGCAGGCTCATCGCAGATGGGGTCTTCGCCTTCGGCGGCCAGCATGGCCGGGGCATCTGGCGTGCACAGGCCAAGGAAAGAAAAGTGCCAGGCAGGCGCAATCGTGGCAAAGCTTGAACCGGGAATGACGGCGGCAAGGTTGCTGCCATCGGGGCCGATATCACGCGCCGGGGGCACAACCGCGGGGCCGCCCATGCGGATCAGGTGAACGGGGGGCAGGTCTGTCAGGGATGCGGGCACAAGCGTGTGACCAAGTGCCGGGTCCACGGCAATGATCCGGGCCAGTCCGGGCAGGGTCATGTCGGCGGAAATTTCGGGTGGCAGATTGTGCGGATCAACCCCGCCACGCGCCATGAACACGCATTCCGAAGCATCGCTGCCGTAGGTGTCGCAATAGGCGGCAATGGCCGAAGGGTCAAACTGCGCGCCGGCTGCGGCCAGCACGGTTGCGCCGCCAAGCGAGAAGCCAAGGGCGGCGATCTGTGCCGGATCAATTGACGGTCCATAGGCCGGGTCGTCCATCAGTGCTGTGATCAGCGCGGCCATATCCTGCGTCCGGTCAATGATGCGGGGCAACTGGCGTGGTGAGGAATCGCCGCTGGTGGCGCCGGGGTGGTTTACCCCGGCCACAATGGCACCGCGTGCCACAAGGCCTTCGGCCAGCCAGCCAAGGTTCTCGATGTTGCCGCCGGACCCATGCACGATAATGACAAGGGGATGAGCGCCGGTTGCCACTGCGGCACCCATCTGCACAGACGTGCCGACAAAGGCCGCATTGGCCCCGACGGCTGCCACATAGGTTTCGGACGCGGCAGGGTACCAGACGGCCGCCTCAAGCGGGCGGGCGCGATGGGGGGCGTCAACGGCCAGCCTGTCAAAGCCGGGCAGGGTATCGGCACAGGCGGCAGATGTCAGCAAGAGCAGGGCAAGAAGCGATTTCATGGTCGGACCTTTCTGTTTAAGGGTTTGCGATGGGTCCGGCATCGCCAGAATCTGCAAGGATGGCGTCCTGTTTCCGGTTTGAGGTCGCGCAGACCGGGTTTAAGGACGTAAGACGGGCGACAAATAACGGGTGTGACATGCCAGCTTTGCCGATTCCCTTGTTTGCGGCCTTTGTGCTTGCGTTTCTGGGCCTGCGGGCCTGGGCGCGCGGAGAGACGCCGCGCCCGTTGTTGGTGCTGATTGCGTTTTGTGCCTTGCAGGCGGCCATGGTGGCGGGGCGTTTGCATTATGGGATTGCGGGGCTGTCATGGGTGCAGCCGGTACTGGCCATGGCCATTCCGGCCATGGCCTGGCTTTCCTTTGTGGCGGCAACCACGCGGCCGCTGTGCCGCACGGATCTGTGGCATCTGGTGGCTCCGGGTTTTGGTCTGTTTGCCCGCGCAGTGGCGCCGCAAGTGCTGGACCCGGTGATTATTGCGGTGTTTCTGGCCTATGGCGCGGCCATTCTGCTTAGCCTGCGGGGGGTGGCCGTGGTGGCGCATGCGCGGCTTGGGGCTGGCGAAGGTCCGTTGCGGCTGTGGCGTTGGGTCGGGTTTGCGCTGATTGCCTCGGCTGTGTCTGACATTGTGATACTGGCGGCGGTTCTGGCAGGTTTGCAGGCGGTGCTGGGCTGGCTGGTGACGGTGTTCACGACAGCATCGCTGGTGGCGCTGGGGGTGCTGATCCTGCGGGATGAGGCGGCAACCGTGGCCGAGCCGGAAGAGCCAGGCCGGGTTGCAACGGCTGATGACACGGCGCTGGTTGATGCGCTGGAACGCCTGATGGCCGAAAAGCGCTTGTGGCTTGACCCCGATCTGACCCTTGCGCGGCTTGCCCGGCGCATGGGCGTGCCGGCCAAGGCGCTGTCGGCGGCGGTCAACCGGGTGCGGGGCGAAAACATCAGCCGGGTGATCAACGGCTGGCGGATCGATCACGCGGCCGCCTTGCTGGAAGCTGGCGCGCCTGTCACCGAGGCCATGCTGGGGGCGGGTTTCAACACGAAATCGAATTTCAACCGCGAATTTTTGCGCGTAAAGGGCAAGCCCCCGACCCAATGGCTGCAAACGCGTGAGGGGACAACGCGGGAGGGGCGGTAGTTCTGGCGGCAAGGGGCTGGTGGCAAAACCCAATATCTTGGGGACAACAGCGCAGCTTTTGCCAGATGCAGGGGTGCGCCGGTTGACTTAGGGCGTGACAGCCCCGACGATGGCCGCCTGACGGAATCACGGGAACCCCCACGCCTTGCGCCTGACCCGCCTGCGCCTGAACGGCTTCAAAAGCTTTGTCGACCCCACGGATCTGGTGATTCATGAGGGGCTGACAGGCGTGGTCGGCCCCAATGGCTGCGGCAAGTCCAACCTGCTTGAGGCCTTGCGCTGGGTCATGGGCGAAAACCGCCCGACGGCCATGCGCGGCGGCGGGATGGAGGATGTGATCTTTGCCGGTGCGGCCACGCGGCCCGCGCGCAACTTTGCCGAAGTGGGCCTGTTCATTGATAACGCGGACAGGCTGGCGCCCGCGGGTTTCAACGATCAGGACCAGATCGAAATCATCCGGCGCATCACGCGCGATGCGGGTTCGGCCTACCGCGCGAACAGCAAAGAGGTGCGCGCGCGCGATGTGCAGATGCTGTTTGCCGATGCCTCAACCGGCAGCCACAGCCCGGCACTGGTGCGGCAGGGGCAGATTTCCGAACTGATCAATGCCAAGCCCAAGGCGCGGCGGCGCGTGCTGGAAGAGGCGGCAGGCATCAGTGGCCTTTATCAGCGCCGGCACGAGGCTGAACTGCGCCTGACAGCCACGGAACAGAACCTTGCGCGTGTCGATGACGTGCTTGAGGCGCTTGCGGCGCAACTGGCCACTCTGGCGCGGCAGGCGCGGGCTGCGGCGCGTTACCGCGAGATCGGGGTTGATCTGCGCCGCGCGGAAGGGATGCTGCTGTATCGGCGCTGGCGCGAAGCGGAACTGGCGCAAGCCGAGGCTGCGGCCGCCCTGCGCGACCGGCTGGTGGCAGCCAGCCAGGCCGAAGGAGCGGCGCGCAGCGCCAGTGCGACGCGGGCCGCGGCCGAGGGTGCGCTGCCGCCCCGGCGCGAGGAAGAGGCGATCGCGGCAGCGGTGCTGCAACGGCTGACACTGGAACAGGCAGCGCTGGCCGATCAGGATGCGCGGGCGCGGGCCACGATTGATACGTTGCAGGCGCGGATTGAACAGCTTGGCCGCGATATCGAACGCGAGGCTGGCCTGAACCGTGACGCGGGCGAAACCATCCAGCGGCTGGAATGGGAAACCGATCAGCTTGCCCGCGCCAGTGAGGGCCATGCGGATAAACTCGCCGAGGCGGCCGAACTGGCACGTGAGGCGGCAAGCCTGCTCAGCGCGCGCGAAGCGATGCTGTCCGAAGCAACCGAAGATGCCGCACGACTGGCCGCCCGCCACCAGTCCGCGCAGCGGCTGCTGGGTGATACGCGCGTCACGCTGGATCGGGCCGAGGGCGAGGCGGCCAAGGCCGCAGAGGCGGTGCAAACCGCCGATAAGGCCCTGCTTGATGCCACCGAGGCTTTTGCAGCAGCAGAAGAGGCGCAAGAGGCCGCCGCCGCCCTGGCCGAGGCTGCCGAGGATGCGCTGTCGCAGACCGAGACCGCCCGCGCCGAGGCCCAGTCGCATGAAGCCGAAGCCCGCGCCGCGCGCTCCTCTGCCGAAGGCGAGGCCACCGCACTGCGCGCCGAGGTGGCGGCATTGGCCCGGCTGGTGGCGCGTGAAGATGCCGCAGGCACGCAGTTGCTTGACCGCCTGCTGGTCACCCCGGGCTATGAGGCGGCTTTGGGCGCTGCCCTTGCCGATGATCTGCGCGTGCCGGAAGTGGCCAGCGATGCTGCATCCGGCTGGGCCCGGCTTGCAGATTATCCCTCACCCCAGCCGCTGCCCGCAGGGGTGCTGCCCCTGTCTGCCCAGGTGCAGGCCCCTGACGTGCTCTTGCGCCGTCTGGGCCAGATCGGGCTTGTCGCGCGGGGGCAGGGGGCGGCCTTGCAGCCGGCCCTGTTGCCGGGGCAAAGGCTGGTCAGCGTCGAGGGCGATCTGTGGCGCTGGGACGGGTTCCGCGCCGGGGCCGAAGATGCACCATCTGCCGCCGCCTTGCGCCTGCAACAGCTGAACCGTCTTGCCGCGCTGAAGCGTGATCTTGATGCCGTCACCGCACGCGCCGATCAGGCCGTGGCCACGCATGAGGCATTGCAAACCCGACTGGCCGATCTGGCCCGCGCCGATCAGATGGCCCGTGATGCGCGCCGCGCGGCGGATGGGCGTGTGACCGATGCCAACCGCGCCGCCGCAAGGGCCGAGGCAGACCGCTCGATCGCGCAAGGCAAGCTTGAGGCGGCACGGCTGGCCGTGACGCGCTTTGAGGATGAGGCGATGGCCGCCCGCGCGCGGCTGCGCGAAGCAGAGGCCGCGGCAACAGATCTGCCCGATCTTGACGCCGCGCGCAGCACGGTGGACGCCGCACGCATGACGGTCGAAGCGGCACGCCTTACCATGCTGACCCGCCGTTCGGGCCATGATGAGCTGCGCCGTGAAGGCGAAGCGCGCGTGCGGCGGCGGCAAGAGGCGACCAAAGAATTGTCGGGTTGGAAGCACCGGCTGGAAACAGCCGAACGCCGCATCACCGAACTCGAAGGCCGCAAGGCCGACAGCGCCGCAGCCCTTGAAGATGCGCTTGCCCTGCCCGAAGACATCGCCGCCCGGCGCGACGCGCTGGTCGAGGCGATGGATGAGGCCGAAGCGCGCCGGCGCAATGCGGCTGATGCGCTTGCCACGGCGGAAGGCACCTTGCGCGCCGCCGCCGAAGCCGAGCGCGAGGCCGAGCGCGCCGCAGGCGAGGCCCGCGAGGCCCGCGCGCGTGCCGAAGCCCGTGCCGAGGCCGCAGCCGAGGTTTTGGCAGCCGCCGCCATCCGCATCGCCGATGACATGGAAATGCAGCCCGAGGCCCTGCTGGCCTCGCTTGCGGTTGACCCCGACACCATGCCTGATGCCGATGCGCTTGATATCGAAGTGGGCCGGCTCAAGCGCCAGCGCGAGGCCTTGGGGGCGGTCAACCTGCGTGCCGAAGAAGATGCCAAGGCCGTGCAGGATGAACATGATACGCTTCTGGCCGAAAAGACCGATCTGGAAGATGCGGTCAAGAAACTGCGCTCTGGTATCGCCAGCCTGAACCGCGAAGGCCGCGAACGCCTGCTGACGGCGTTTGAACAGGTGAACACCAACTTTGCCACGCTGTTCACGCATCTGTTCGGCGGGGGTGAGGCGCGCCTTGTGCTGGTCGAATCCGATGATCCGCTTGAGGCTGGGCTGGAGATCATGTGCCAGCCGCCGGGCAAGAAACTGGCCACGCTGTCACTGCTGTCGGGGGGTGAGCAAACGCTGACGGCGCTGGCGCTGATCTTTGGCGTCTTCCTTGCCAACCCCGCGCCGATCTGCGTGCTCGATGAGGTGGACGCGCCCTTGGATGATGCCAACGTCACGCGGTTCTGCGACCTCTTGGATGAAATGACCCGCCGCACGGAAACGCGCTTCCTGATCATCACCCACCATGCCGTGACCATGGCCCGCATGGACCGGCTGTTCGGCGTGACGATGCAGGAACAAGGTGTCAGCCAACTGGTGAGCGTCGATCTGAAAAAGGCCGAAAGTCTGGTTGCATGAAGCTAATGCTTCGTTAACCACGGCAGCGCTACCACTGTTTCGCCACGATCCCTCGTGGTGAACGGAGGTGAGAGATCTGAACGAAATGAACTATCGCAAGTGGATGGTTTTGATCGCAGCAGCAACGTTGTTGATTGCCATCATCCGCCTTTTGACCGGGGCCTGACCTCGCAAAAAAGAGGGACCCGGCAGAGAGGCAACTCTGCCGGGTCTTTGTCAGGGTGATTTCCCTGAACGATCAGTACTATCGCATGCTCAGAATGATGCGCATTCGCTACCAAAAAGTAAAGAGACGCCGCCAGGTATAGTAAATTCTTTGTCCAAGTCGCTGACGTCGACTGGTCTGATCCATGGCAACGGCAACAGCTTAGGCCAAACGGGAAACCGAAGCCGTCGTTTGATTGCTCGAACATGGTTACGCTGCGTTAATCAGAATCAGGCAGAACAAGGCGTGAACAACCGCAAAGGTGCGCCATGCAAAGCTATATCGTTCTGTCTGCCATTATGACCTTTGCCCTGTGGGGCCTGGACAGCATCAATCGCACCAGCGCCGGATCGTGGCAAAGCGCGCCGTTGTTTCAGGCCTTGCGTTAGCCCCTTGCAGCATCACCCCGGTCCGCGGCGATGCGCAGCACCTTGTCACGCGATGTCGCCCCGCGTTCCAGTGTGACCGCAGTTTTGGCAAGGCCAAGCGCATCGGCCACCAGTTTCAACACTTCCTTGGTCGCCTTGCCATCTTCGGGTGTGGCCGTCGTGCGTACCTGCAGAACGGCGGGCGCGCCTGCTTCGGGCAGCAGAACCAGATTCTGTCGCGCGTTCGGCGTGACATGCACCTGCAACAGGCCTTTGACATTGATCAAAGCGCGGATGGCAGAGGGGGCAGGTGTGCCTGATGCTTTGGCCATGTTTGCTGCGGATCAACGAATTGTTCAGGCCATCCGCTTCAGAACGTCACCCACCCTTGCGACACCATCCTGCACCACGGCGCACAGGATGCCGCGCAAGCGCAGCTCTGGGTGGCCCGGCGCTGTGATCCAGTCCTTTGCGGCCGCCCCATAGCGCGCCTTCCATTTGACGCATCCGTTGTTGAACACGCCCGATACGCGCAGCACCGCCGTGCCCGCCTGAAGCAACGTTCCCGGCGGCAGATTGGCCTCTGACATATCCATATCCGCCACCATCGTATCACCCGGATGCGGCGCTGCATCACCCGGTCGCCAGACCAGATCCAGCACCCGCGCGGGCAGGATCGACACCTGAATATCCGGGTCGGGCGCACCATCCGCCAGGCGCATCCAGGGTTCCGTCAACCAGCGTTCACCCGGCACACCTGCCGCGCGTGTCAGCGTCAGGCTTTCCGGAAAGGTCCGTTCGTTGCGCGCCGGGCGAAAGCACAGTTGCTGAATGCGCGCCGCGTCCTTTGGCGCTGCCAGCACATGCGGCAGGGCGGCCATCAGGTCTTGGGTTGTCGGCGTCATGGCCACAGCATCCAGACGCCCATGGCCACCATCCCCACATTCTCCAGCAGCGATACTGCACCCAAGGGCACGTTGGAGTTGCCGCCCACACAAGCACATTTCAGCTCGCGCTTTTCCACGTAAACCGCCCGGTACACCGACCAGCCCCCAATCGCCCCGATGAAAATCGCAATCGGCCCCGATACCCAATGCAAGGCCATCGCCAGCATCAACAGGCCCGCCGCACCTTCCAGGAACGGGTAAAGGTAAGCGTAAGGCACCCATCGCCGCGCCAGCAGATCATAGATCAGGAAGGTCGAAGTGAAGGCCTCCAGATCGCGCAGTTTCTGCAGCGCCAGCAGGCACATCGACACTGCACCAAAGGCCATAAGCCAGCCCTGAACGGTCAGCCTGCCATGCATCGTCCAGCCAATGGCCAGCGCCATCAGCGCGGCCATGCCGAACAGCGCGATGATGGGCCGGTAGGTAGGTGTTGTGGGCCGGGCCGGGGCAAGGCCAAGATGCGCGCGCAGATCATCATAGCCGCCGATGCGCTGACCATCGATAAACACTTGCGGCGTTGTCTTTACAACCTGCGCGGCCTTGAACGCATCCACCTCTGCCCGCGTTGTCATCGGGTGATCGTCAATCGTGAAGCCCTGCTTTTTCAGCAGGTGCAGCGCCTTTTGCCCCGATGGGCACATGTGAACCGGGGCAACCATGCGGTAGATTGTGGCCGTTGGCATGATGGTTCCTTCATCGCTTCTCCAATCATGTAAGCGGTCCTGACCGCCCGCACCAGATCAGAAGAACGCAATCACCGCCACAATGGCCAGCATAAGCCCCCAGGCCCGCCACAATGCCCGCACCGCCCGGTCAATCTCGGCTGCCCCGATGCGCCGCGCGCCTTTGCCGTTGACCCAAGGGTAGTCTTTGCGTTCACCGTTGTAACTGCGCGGCCCCGACAGAGCCACGTTCAGCACAACCGCCATTGCCGCCTCTGGCCAGCCTGCGTTCGGGCTGCGGTGCAAGGGTGCATCCCGCAGGATCGGCCCGCTGTCATACCAGCCATGCGCCAGTGCAATCAGCGCCGCTGTCATCCGCGCGGGCACCCAGTTCAGCACATCATCAAACCGCGCCGCCGCCCAGCCGAACGCCTCATGCCGCGGTGTGCGGTGGCCGATCATGCTGTCAGCCGTATTGGTGATCTTGTACATCAGAAGGCCCGGCAGGCCCAGCAGCAGGTACCAGAAGATCGGCGCAATCACCCCGTCTGACAGGTTTTCCGCTGCACTTTCAATCGCACCCCGCGCCACTTCTGCCTCGGTCATGCGCGCCGTATCCCGCCCCACGATCATCGCCACCGCCATGCGCCCATCCCCCACCGACAGACGCAAGGCACTGGCCACCGCGCGCACGTGGTCTACCAGACTGCGCTGCGCCAAAAGGATCGCCACAACGATAATCTCGATCACGCCGCCATCCGGGATCAGGTGAATGGCCAGCCCCAGCAGCAGCGCCGCCACCGCCAACCCCGCCATCACCCCCACACCGTTCAACCGCCGCGCCGGCCCATGGTTAAAGGTGGTGTCCGCCCAATCTACCGCACGGCCCATCAGAACGGCTGGATGTGGTGCCCGCGACCACAGCCATTTCGGCTCGCCCAAGGCGGCATCCAGCAGCATCGCGGGCAATAGAAGGGTCGCACTCATTCATCACCTTTGGGTTCGCCGCGTGAAGTGGGGGATGTGCGCGTGAAAGTCCAGCAGGCCCGTCACAAATTCACCCTTGGGTTGCATGACGCTGCGGTAAAACCGTCACATCCGCTTTGCTTCACTGATACGTTGGTATGTTGCCTTGATTTTAACCAATTGCGAGCCAGACTTATCCACAGGGCACTGCTGTGCGACTCGGGGTTGATCATGCTGGAGTTTCTGCCAAAGGACGTGCGCGAAGGGCTTGATGCCGCGCGCCTGCGTGACCAGAAAAAACGCTCGCGTCTGCGTGTGCAGGTCGGTGGGGCGGTCTTTCCCGTGCTGCGCTTTTGGGACGAAGGCTTTGCGCTTGATGCCAGCCTTGCGCCCAATCTGCGCGGCCTTGTCGATGTCTATGATGGCGCGCGGCATATCTTTCAGTGCCTGATCATCGCCTCCAGTCAGGAAAACGGCGAACTGGTGTGTGATTTCAAGCGTTCCACCATGGTTGCAGACCGCGCACCGCTGGATTTCTGGCGCGATGAGAACGCGCCAGTCGCCCTGCTGCCTAAGGCCTGATTTCTACCAACGTATTCCGGTCCGTCGCCGCCCAGATCTCGCGCATTTCGGCGTTGCTGACGGCAATGCAGCCTGCCGTCCAGTCGCCCTTGATGATCGTGCCATCCGGCAGGGCATTGGGCTGGCCGTGAATCATGATGTCCCCGCCCGGATCATAACCACCCGCCGCTGCCCGCGCGCGGTCATCGGCCTGCGGGTAATCAATGCCCAGCGAAAGGTGGTATTTGCTCGCATCATTGCGCACGGCGATGCGGAACACTCCTTCCGGCGTGCGCCCGTCACCCTGACGGACCTTGTCCCCCTCTGGCGCAAAGCCAAGCGCGATGCGGTAGGTACGCAGGGTGCGGCCATTCTGCAAAA
>JBJOQW010000030.1:0-11566 GCA_046049665.1 Pseudomonadota bacterium
GACTATGCGCGTCAGGCAGCGTCGGAGAACACGCTGAAGGCCTATGCCAAGGACTGGGCCCATTTCGCCCGCTGGTGCCGGATGCGCGGGGCAGACCCCTTGCCCTGTTCGACGCAACTTATCGGGCTCTACATCGCCCATCTGGCAGCGCCGGGCGGCAAGGCCCCTGGCCTCTCGGTCTCGTCAATAGAGCGGCGGCTGTCCGGTTTGACCTGGAGCTATGCGCAGCGCGGAGAACGGCAGGACCGCAAGGACCGCCACATTGCCAGCGTCCTGGCTGGCATCCGCCGAAAGCACGCGCGGCCACCGGTCCAGAAAGAGGCCATCTTGCCGGAAGACCTGCGAGACATGCTGGCCACCCTGCCTCACGATCTGCGCGGCCTGCGCGACCGGGCAATCCTGCTGATCGGCTTTGCTGGTGGCCTGCGTCGGTCCGAAATCGTCAGCCTCGATCACGGTAAGGATGACACGCCGAACAGCGGTGGCTGGGTCGAGGTGCTGGAGGACGAGGTCCTCATCACCCTGCGCGGCAAGACCGGCTGGCGCGAGGTCGAGATCGCCCGCGGTTCCTCCGAGCAGACCTGTCCGGTTCATGCCCTGACGCAGTGGCTGCACTACGCCAGGATCGACGTCGGCCCGCTCTTCGTCGCCACGTCGCGAAACGGGCTAAAGGCCACCTCTGAACGCCTGTCCGACAAGCATGTCGCGCGCCTCATCAAGCGGACCGTCGAGAATGCGGGTTTGCGGCCGGAGCTTTCCAAAGCCGACCGGCTGCGGCTCTTCTCTGGCCATTCCCTGCGCGCAGGCCTCGCCAGCAGCGCCGAGGTGGATGAACGTTACGTCCAGAAGCAGCTTGGCCACGCCTCCGCCGAGATGAATCGCCGCTACCAGCGTCGTAGGGACCGATTCCGCGTAAACCTCACCAAGGCCGCCGGGCTGTGACTCCCCTGCCCTATCGCGGGGGCCTGCGCACCGTTTGCCCCTGCCTTATGGCTTAACCTCATCCAAGGCCGCGAGCCCTGCCGGAATGTCCATCCGCACATGCAGGAAATCGACAACGACCATACGCTCCGGCGTCGCGATGAAGACGACGTAGTGCTGTCCAATCCGCGCGTATCGCAAGTCTTCCGAACGGTCTGCCGCCACCAGTCGTCGACAGTCATGCGACGGCGCTCTTCCGTTGGCGAGAGCGTGACATCCCTCGATCAGGTCCTCAGCATAGGCCTCGGCCTGCCGCTTCCCGAAGGTGTCGACCGTCCAGGCGGCGATCTCCGCCAGCGTTCGCTCGGCCTGTCGCGTCAGGACCCAGGGCTTTGTCATCAGGCACTTCTGGTCACGCTGGCAAAGGCGCGCCGAATCGCATCTTCGCCCGATCCTTGCGCCAGATTGCCCTCGCGCGCTTGCTGAACGCCCTGCGCCAGCCGGTGCCGCAGCTCACGCAGCTCGGTCTCTTCGCGTTCCAGCAGACGTAGACCGGCCCGAAGCGCCTCCGAGGCGTTCTGGTAGCGTCCTTCTGCAACCAAATGGTCGATCATACGCGACTGCGGTTCTGTCAGCACAACGTTACGGGTGGCCATGGCGGGCTCTCCTCAACAACATTGGCAGATTATGCCAATATCGCGCCAATGTCGACTCTGAACCGCCCCGGGTTTGCCGGAGGGTGGTTTGTTCAACGACTAGGCAACCATATCGAGTGTGTTCAGGTTTGCATAGAACGCCTCCTCTGCTTCTGCGGGCGGCATGTATCCGATGGGTCCAAGCGGGCGGCGGTTATTGTACCAATCGACCCATTTCAGCGTTTCCCTCTCGACAACGCGCATCGATTTCCAAGGGCCGATCTGGTTTATCACCTCGGTCTTGAACAGACCGATGACGCATTCGGCCAGGGCATTGTCGTAGGCGTCACCGACCGTTCCGACGGAGAGGTCGATCTCGGCCTCGGCAAGGCGCTTGGTGTATTTAATCGACAGATGTTGCGATCCGCGGTCCGAATGGTGAACCAAGCTCTTGTTATCTGGCGTCTTCACCCTGCCGCCGCAAGACATGCCAGACTTTCCGCGCGCCATAGAGTTTGCGGTTGGCATCCCAGGCCGCGTCAATCTTGACACTCAGGGCCGCATCCGATTTGGCCCGCGCCGAGGCTAGGTCGGGATGGCGCAAGATGGCACGCCGGTCATAGTAAGTGGACGGGGCAAACTGCAGTGTCCGGCAGATCGGCCTTCGCCATTGGGCTTGAACCAATGGCGCGGCCATGCCTCACCATGCTCTTTCAAAATGCCGATGATCTGATCTTCGGTAAACCTGCTGCGTTTCGTCTCTGGTCCTTTCAGTTGGGCCAGAGTCTACTTCAAGCTGGATAAGGTGCAGGGGGCAACATCACTGTCATGCTCTTTCGCTTGTGTGCGGCAGGGGATACGGCGGGCAGTGAGTTTTATTGCATGACGTTTTTGTGACAGTTTTTGCGTCTTGCAGCAGGGACCGGGGAATAATCCGGGCAGCTGACCGTTTTCCCTTGGTCACGAACAAGGAAAACCGCCATGTCCAAAGCCGCCTTGATGCCGCCACTTGCCCCGACCGTTCCCATGCTGCCCCGCACGGGCGGGCTGGTGGCTGTGCTCGCCCCTTGTCTTGCCCTGCTTTCGGCTTGGGCCTTGTGGACACTGCCCGAAGGGCTGGGCGCAGAGGCGCGGGTGGCGCTGATCGTGACCGTGCTGGCAATGATCGGCTGGACGCTGACGAAAATTCCTGAAAGCATCGTCGCCCTTGGCGCTGCCATGGCACTGGTTCTGACCGGAACGGTGGGTGAAGACCGCTTGTTTGCCACGCTTGGATCAGACCTTGTCTGGCTTTTGCTTGCGGCCTTCATCATTGCCGCCGTGATCAAGGACGCTGGTCTGGCCGAGCGGATGGTGGCCCCGCTGACGGCCCGGCGCCCACGCTTTGCCGGTTTTGCCTTTGCGCTGGCGGCGGGCGTTGCCTTGACGGCGCTGGTGCTGCCCTCCACCTCGGGGCGGGCCGCGCTGCTTTTGCCGGTGTTTCTTGCACTGCTGCCACTGTTGCCCGACGCGCGTCTGGCACGCGCGCTGGCGCTGATCTTTCCAACGGTGATCCTGCTTTCGGCGGGCGGGTCGCTGATCGGTGCCGGCGCGCACTTGATCGCGGTCGAGGCGATGGTCGCCACTGGTGCCCCGCGACTGGGCTATCTGGACTGGCTGATGCTGGGCGGGCCGCTGGCGGTGCTGGCCTCGGCTGCCGGGGTTGCCTTGATCCTCGCCCTGTTCGTCCCTCGCGGCCTTTGGACTGCCCGGATGGCGGCGTCTGATCCGGCTGGCCCACGCACGGCGCAGCAAAGCCGCATTCTGGCGGTGATTGTGGTTCTTGTCGCGCTGTGGCTGTCCGAAGCCTGGCATGGCCTTGGCATGTCGCTGGTCGCGATGATGGGTGCGCTGGTGCTGCTGACGCGGCCATTCACCAACCGCAAGACCAAAGAGGTGTTTCGCGCTGTTGACATGGAACTGATCCTGTACATGGCCGCCACCATGTTGATCGCCCAGGCAATGACAACGACCGGGGCGGATGATTGGCTGGCCGCGCAGGCCATGTCCGCATTGCCCCCGGCGCTTCTGGCCAGCAGCACTGGCGTTGTGATCGGCATGTCCGTGATTGCGGTGCTGGCCCATCTTGCCATCGCATCGCGCTCGGCCCGTGCGGCGATCCTGATCCCGGCTGTGGCGCTGCCAATGGCGGGCCTTGGCCAAGACGCCACGCTGATGATCCTGATTGCCGTCATGGGCACCGGCTTTTGCCAGACTCTGATGTCCAGCGCCAAACCGGTGGCGATTTATGGCCTGCGCGATGAGGCGGGCTTTAGCCAGGCCGACCTGTTGCGCCTTGCCCTGCCTCTTGGGGTGGTGAAGGCCGGCCTGCTGGTGGCTTTCGCCCTGTTTGCGTGGCCAAAGCAGATATCATCGCCAAACACTTCCGCACCCGAAGCTGTCCCAGCCACGGCATCCCCGCAGGTGCTGGCGATTGCGCCCATTCCTGCAGCCATACGCACCGCATTATCTGCCATGCCCGCCGACACGGCGCAGGTGCCGTTCTTGTCTTCAAGCCTGTGGCCGCGTCCCCGCCCCGAAGGCCTTGGCCGCGCGATCACCGCTGAAGAGCAACTCAGGGAACAGCCACGACCACGCCAGCAACAGACCCGGCCAGCCAATCTTGGCACGCGGATCGCGCGTGAACTGAACGAGGCGGCCCGGCAGTTCGAGCGTGATGTCAATCATGCAGCCCGGCAGTTTCGTCGCGATATGCGGGCGTTGTTCCGCTAACCAAACGCACACACCAAACCAGCCATTTATTTCGTTTTTTTGCAGGCGCGCGGGAATAACCGCGCGCCTGTCACGTTTCCTTCACATCACCTTCACAAATGGAGACGGACATGACCCTGACTATTCTCGTAGCGCCCTCAGGCTTCAAAGAATCACTGTCGGTTGACGACGTCACGCGCGCCATCGGCGACGGCATTCGGCGCGCAATGCCCGAAGCGCGCATCCTGAACGCCCCCATGGTTGACGGCGGTGAAGGCACTGTGCAGGCGCTGGTGCGCGCCACCAATGGCCGCATCATTCCTGCCCGCGTCACTGGCCCGGTGGGCGAGCCAGTCGACAGCTTCTTTGGCCTGATGGGTGGCCCCGGCCCGCGCACCGCCGTGATCGAAATGGCCGCAGCGGCGGGCCTTTCGCTGGTCCCGCGAGATCAGCGCAATCCGATGCTGACCACGTCCTACGGTGTGGGCCAGCTGATCCTTGCAGCGCTGGACATGAATGTTGAACGCATCCTGATCGGCTGCGGCGACAGCGGCATCAATGATGGCGGTGCGGGCCTCGCCCAGGCCTTGGGCGCGCGTCTGCTTGACTTTGACGATGCCGAGATCGGTCAAGGCGGGGGTGAGCTGCTTTGGCTACACCGGATCGATACGACATTGCTGGATCCACGCCTGAAGCGGGTCCAGATCGACGCGGCCGTGAACTGGCACAACATGCTTCTGGGTCCAAAGGGAGTGGCCCGCGTGTTTGGCCCGCAAAAGGGCGCGACCCCGTCCCAGGTCGAGGATCTGGACGCTGCAATGCGCCGCTGGGCTGCCGCCATCCGCGCCAGCACCGGGCATGATGTCGGGCAGGCCCAGGGGGCCGGGGCCTCGGGCGGGCTGGGGGCAGGGCTGATCGCCTTTGCCGGGGCCGCACTTCACCCACGCTTTGACATCATCCAGCAGTATCTGGATTTTGACCGTTTGCTGGCGCAGGCCGATCTTGTCATCACAGCGGAAGGCAGCCTTGACGGCCAAAGCCCCTATGGCAAGGTTCCCTGCGAAGTCGGCCGCCGGGCCGAGGCACAGGGTGTACCGACCATCGCCCTTGCAGGCACCATTGGCCGCGGTGTTGACCAGACTTTTGACCACGGCATATCGGCTTTCGCGTCAATCCTGAAACGCCCCTGTACACTGGAAGAGGCGATCCGCGACGGTGAAAAGCTTTTGCGCCGCGCGGCTGAGGATGCGTTGCGCATGATGTCGGTTGGCCTGCGCTTGTCAGAACAAAAACGGGCTGCGTGATCGCCGCTCGCTACCATCAATTTGATGCAGGTGGGCATGTCCAGCCTGCCTGCATCGTCTTCAGGCGGCGGTTTGTTCAATGACGACGTGTTTAGTCCCGGCATCTGGTAGACCGGGTTTTGGATGAATCTGTCTGGCTCGGATGTCCAGATCTTGCAGATCTATTCATATGGCGTAAGGCCGACGGGTGTCTTGCGCCGCCGCGCGAAATTGTCGGTGAGCAGGGCCCAAGACGACAATCCTGTGGACTGTTGGCCCCGACACAAGAGAACGTCCGCGATGTGGGTGCGAAGTTGGTCATGGTCCTTGTACTGGGGGCGTTGGACCGTCGCGTCCCCGATGGTGCGGTTCATCCGCCCAACCTGGCCATTCGTCCAAGGCTGGCTTGGTTAGGCGATGCTCAACACCGTTGGCTTCGCAGACCATGCCAAAGCGCATGGGCCAGGAAGGAATGGTGTTCCGGTTCCGGGGCTGCTGAGTGAACTGAATACCGTTATCCATGAGAATGGCGTGGACCTGATAGGGCACCCCCTCGCGCATGTGCTGCAAGACCCCCCAAGCTGTCTTCCTGTCCGCCTTGCCACGAGTTGGGTCACGGCAAACTTGCTTGGGCTGTTAATGCCAACGAACAGAAACATCATTCCCTCAGCAGGCTGCACTTCGGCACTCTCAGTACGGGAAAAGCCGATGGGGTAGCGTTTGAACCTCTGCCATTTCGGCTTGTCGCCCTCCACATTGGGCAGTCAAGAGATACCGTTGCGCTGCAGGCACCGATGCAGCGCCGAGCGTGTCAGGTGCGCGATGGATGGCTGCAGGGCCTAAATGCAGGCGCCCAGCGGCAGCCGCGCCATCGCGTAAAACCAGAACACCACCGCAAAGGCATGCACCATGCCCCGCCCCGCAAACAGCCGCGCCGCCCCCGCTGGCAGGCCGCTGCGCAAGGCCCACAAGCCCGGTGCCAGAAACACCACGCCCCAGCCAAACCGGATGAACGCTGATTGCGCCGCTGGCATGTCCTTGCCCAGATAGCGCACGATCCCCGTCACACCCACAAAGCACAGGCCAGAGCCCAGCATCCACAGGATGCGATGCAACGGGCGGTTTTCGGTTTGCGGCCTGGTCGAGACTGCCCGCATCTGCCCAGCGCGCCGCAATGGCAAGTCACCCCAGCGCCAGCGTTGCCGCAATCACCCACATCGTGATGCCCACCAGCACTTCAAGCACCACCCAGGAGCGCGGCCGCGCAAACAGCGGTGCCAACAGCCGTGCGCCAAACCCCAGCATGCTGAAAAACACGCAGGACGCCGTCATTGCCCCAAGCGCAAACTGCAACCCATGCGGCACATGCTGCGCAGACACAGACCCCAGCAAAACCACCGTATCAAGATACACATGCGGGTTCGCCCAAGTCAGCAGCAGCGCCGTTGCCACCACACGCACCAAAGGCACTGCCCCACCCGCCGCCGGTTGCAATGCCTCCCCCCCCCGCAGCGCCGCCCGGAACCGCAGCGCGCCATAGGTCAGCAGAAACGCCACCCCAAGCCAGCGCATCGCCTCGCCAAACCACGGCACCGCCTTGGCCAAGGTGCCAAACCCCGCCACCCCCGCCGCAATCAGAATAGCATCCGACACAGCGCACACTGCCACCACCCAGCCCACATGCTCGCGCCGCAGGCCTTGCCGCAGAACGAACGCATTCTGCGACCCGATTGCCAAAATCAGGCTGAACCCCAACGCAAACCCTGCAACCGCCGCTTCGATCATCGTGCAACCCCTTCGATTTGCCCGCTTTGACCATGCTACCTGACATCAGACAAATTCATTATTTTGAGTGCGCATTAAATCTGCTAATCTGTTCTACCCACCACAGGCCGCCCAGATGCTCGATTACCCCCAACTCGCCGCCCTTGCTGCCATCCACCGCCGTGGCGCCTTTGATCTTGCCGCCGCTGACCTTGGCCTTACCCCCTCAGCCATCTCCCAACGTATCAAAGCCCTTGAGGAACGCATCGGCACCCTCCTTGTCATCCGCGGCCAACCCTGCCGCGCCACCCCCACCGGCCTGCGCCTGATTGCCCATCTCGATCAGGTCACCCTTCTGGAAAGCAGCCTTCAGGCCGATCTGCCCCACAACCACCACAGCGCAACGACCCTGCGCATCGCCGTCAATGCCGATAGCTTGGCCACCTGGGTCATCCCCGCCCTTGCAGCCACCACAGGCTTTCTGTTCGATCTGGTCATCGCCGATCAGGATGTCGCCCAGGACTGGCTCCGCCGTGGCGAAGTTGCCGCCGCCATCACCAGCCACCCCGGGCCCCTGCAAGGCTGCGAAACCCTTGCCCTTGGCGCCCTGCGCTACCGCGCCACCGCCGCCCCCGCATTCGTCGCACAATGGTTCGCCACTGGCATCTCTGCCGCAACCCTTGCCCGCGCCCCCGCCTTGCAGTTTACCGAAAATGACCGCCTGCAATCCCAATGGGCCCTGCGTGAGGCCGGCTTTTCCGGCCCCCTGCCCACCCATCGCATCGCCTCATCCGAAGGCTTTGTTGCCGCCTGCATCTCCGGCATCGCCTGGGCGCTGAACCCTGAAAGCCTCGTCGCCCATCACATCGCCACTGGCACACTTGTTGACCTGCGCCCCGATGCCCCTTTTGATGTGCCCCTTTACTGGCAGTTCAACCGCCTCACCGCACCGGCCATCGCCCCGCTGACCGCCGCCATCCGCACCGCTGCCCGCGCGCACCTGCACTGACCCACGGCCCCCAGCACATCGCCCTTGGTTTTCTCTTTGCGAAAATACTCATGCCGCCCGCAGTCACCAACCGCAGGCTCGCAGGATAAGATCACTCCAACTGCGCCGCCACATCCTCGGGGATGTCAAAGTTATGCGTCACCGTCTGCACGTCATCATCTTCGTCCAGCAGATCAATCAACCGCATCAGCTTTTGCGCCGTGTCCAGATCAACCTCGGTCAGCGTTTGCGGCTTCCAGATCAGCTTTGATTCCGTCGACTCGCCCAAGGCCTTTTCCAGCGCGTCAGACACTTCCGACAGGTTTTCCACCTGGCAGTAAATCCAGTGCCCGTCCTCGTCCGATTCCACATCATCCGCGCCCGCATCCAGCGCCGCCATCATCACGTCATCCGCAGACCCCGCCGACGCCGGATAGGAAATCTCGCCCACACGGTCAAACGAATGGCTCACCGAACCCGTTGTCCCCAGGTTCCCGCCCGCCTTGCTGAAATAGGACCGCACATTGCTCGCCGTCCGGTTCAGGTTATCCGTCATCGCCTCAACGATGATCGCAATCCCACCCGCGCCATAGCCTTCGTAGCGGATTTCCGTGTAATCCGCCCCGTCGCCCATCTGGCTTTTCTTGATCGCCCGGTCGATCACGTCTTTCGGCATCGACACCGCTTTCGCCGCCTTCACCGCAAGTCGCAGACGCGGGTTCATGTCCACATCCGGCATGCCCATCTTGGCCGCAACCGTGATTTCCTTTGCCAGCTTGGAAAACATCTTGGACCGCAGCTTATCCTGCTTGCCCTTGCGGTGCTGGATGTTCGCCCATTTCGAATGGCCTGCCATGATCCGTCTTCCCCGGTATTGAAACGCGCTTGGGCTTTACACCGCCACCCCGCGCTAGGGCAACCCCGGCCTGTCACTTTCCAGACAATCCGCCTGCCCGCCGCACGCGCCCCCCACAACCCTCAGTCAATCAGCGCATCTGCCCTTTGCCCCGCCCGTTCGTGGTGTATGGGCAGCGTGCGCCCGTACAACTGCCGCGTCCGTTCCACGCTGCCAACCATCCCCGGCTGTTCCGCATAAGACAGGATCGCCACATAGCGCGGCGTCTCCCCCCGTAACGGCGCCACCCGGTGCAGGGAATAGCGCCCCTTGAACAGTTGCAGGTCCCCCGGTTCCAGCCGCAACGAAATCACCTTGTCTGACGTCTCATCCAGAACCTTTGTGACCTCTGCAAAGTTCTCATCCTCGCTTGTGCGGATCATCGGCGCGTATTCGAATTCACCGCCACTCTCCGCGTTCTGCAACGCCAGTGTCACCGTGTAGTTGTTCGTATCGAAATGCCATGGAAAGCCATTCCCTTCCCATGCCGCATTCACGATCACATCTGCCAAAGGGTCCGCATAGCGGAAGAACCTGTCTTCTGGTTCCTGCAGGCATTCCCGGATGAAATTGTCAAAGCCCGCACTGTCCACGATCCTGCGCAGCGGCCCGTTCGCCTGAAAATTGTCCGCCGGAATAAACGCGTTCGACCGGTCAAAGAAACGCCGCCGCGGGTCTGCTTCCGGCAGGCTTGGGTCTTCCGCCGTGAAATAGGCGTTCGTGCGCGAATAGGTCCGGTGCCCCTTGTCCGCCACACCCGCCGCTTCCCTGACCGCAGCCGCGATGCCCGCAGGCGTCAGAAACCCTTTCAACACCGCGCAGCCGCGCAGGTTCAGCTCTTTTTGCACACGGGCCAGCACCGCATCGCGCACCGCCCCCGGCGTGGCAATCGGATAGGCGTCAAGATTGATCAGGTCTTTGGCATCTTGCGGCATCGGTGCATCCAGGCTGACAAGGCTTTACCCCATACCATCCCTGCAACCCCTTGCAGTCTGCAGAAAGACCGACCCCGCAAAGTCGTTTTTCACCGGCCCTTGGCCGTTCACGCAAATGGAAAGAACACAGGGATTAGAAAGCTCATTGCCACCAGCAGGATCAGGTTCAACGGCACCCCGATGCGCAAGAAATCCGAAAACCGGTATCCCCCCGGCCCGTACACCAGCGTGTTCGTCTGATACCCGATCGGTGTCGCAAAACTGGCCGAGGCGCCGAACATCACCGCCACCACAAAGGGGCGCGGATCAACGCCCAACTGCCCCGCCAGCGCAATCACCACCGGCGTCAGGATCACCGCCACCGCGTTGTTCGACACGATTTCCGTCAGGAACGACGTCAGCCCGTAAACCACAAAGATCAGCAGGAATGGCGGCAACTTCGTCATCCACGGCGCAATTGCCCCGACGATCATTTCCACCGCGCCCGAATGCTCCAACCCCGCCCCCACCGCCAGCATCGCAAAGATCAGCGCCATCAGCCGCCCGTCAACCATGCTGAACGCCTCATCCGCATCAATGCAGCGCGTGATCAGGACCACCGCCACCCCCAGCAGCGCCAAAAACAGGATCGGCGCCACATCCAGCGCCGACAGCCCCACCACCGCCACCAGCACCGCCACCACAATCGGCGCATGACTGCGACGGTAAGCCCGGTCCGAAGGTTCGCTGATATCAACCAGTTCCATTTCCGTGGCCAACCGCTGAATATCGGCCAGCGCCCCTTCCAGCAGCAAGGTATCGCCCACCTGCACCACCAGATCATCCAGCTGCCGCCCGATGTTCTGGTTCTTGCGATGCACCGCCAGCGGATACACCCCATAACGCCTGCGCAAGCGCATGCTGCCCAGACTGCGCCCCACCATATGGCAGCCCGGCGTGATCAGCACCTCAACCGTGCTGGTTGCCACCGATGAAAGCTTGTCCACCTCGCGAATTTCTTTGCGGTCCTTCAGCGCCAGAATTTCGCTCATCGGTGTGCGCAAAACTACACGGTCACCCGCCTCAAGCACCACCTCTGCCAGCGCCCGCCGCAAGGACGCATCCCCCCGCAGCACATCCACCACCCGGATTGAATCGCGTTTGAACAGCGGCACATCATCCGGCCGCTGACCCACCAGCGGGCTGCCCTCCGGGATCGCCACTTCGGTAAAAAACTTCATCCGGCTCCGGTCTGTCAGCATCGCCGCCATGCTATCGCGTTCCGGCAAAAAGCGGTTCGTGAAAAGCGCAAGATAGATCAGCCCGATCACCGCACAGCAGATCCCCAAGGGCGTGATCTCGAATATCCCGAAATGCTCCAGCCCCTGCTCTCGCGCCACCCCGTCCACCACCAG
>JBJOQW010000031.1:0-15350 GCA_046049665.1 Pseudomonadota bacterium
ACCCGTCCGGCATTACCAAAGACGGTATGCGCCTGCCACAAGTCAGCCGCCGCATGACGCGCGATGAGGTGATGCTGGCGCGCGGCACGGCCGATGCGCTGGCCATGCGCCTGCGTCACCACGATGAAAGCGTGGCAAGCCGCTATGCCCCCGTAGGGCCGCTTGCGCGCGAGATTTACGAGGCGATGGAAACGGCGCGCTGCGAAGCTGTGGGCGCACGGGCGATGCCGGGCACGGCGGTGAACATTGACGCCAAGATCGCGCATGAGGCAGATCGCAAGGGATATTCACAGATCACGCAGGCCAGCGATGCGCCATTGGCGGTGGCTGCGGGCTATCTGGTGCGCCATCTGGCCACGGGGCGCGACATGCCACGCGGGGCGGCCAATGTGATGGACCTGTGGCGCGACCATATCGAGGAACAGGCGGCGGGCCATCTGGGCGATATCAACGATGTACTGGCCGATCAGGCGGCCTTTGCACGGCTGGCGCGGGCAGTCATTTCGGACCTTGGTTATGGTGATCAACTGGGCGATGACCCGGACCGCGACGATGACCAGGATGACGCGGGCGAGGATGCCGAGGCCGAAGATCAGCCCGACAGCAAGGGCGATGACGATCAGGAACAGGAAGAAGCGGAAGCCAGCCCTGAACAAAGTCAGGAAGAACAGCAGGACCAGTCACAGGCGCAGGTGACGCAGGAAGACAGCGCCGACATGGAACAGGGCGATGAGGCCGAGTTTCCAGAAGGCGAAGCGCCGCTGGAACCGCCACCGCCTGCGCCGCATTCGGATGCAGACCCGAACTATGCGGTTTATACCACTGATTTTGATGAAGAAATCAAGGCAGAGGATCTGGCCGAACCGGCCGAACTGGAACGCCTGCGCGCCTATCTGGACCAGCAGTTGGAACCGCTGAAAGGGGCGGTCAGCCGTTTGGCGAACAAGCTGCAGCGGCGTCTGCAGGCGCAGCAGAACCGCAGCTGGCTGTTCGACCTTGAGGAAGGCACGCTGGACGCAGGCCGCCTTGCGCGCGTAGTGGCGAACCCGACAACGCCGCTGTCGTTCAAGCAGGAAAGGGATACGGAGTTCCGCGATACCTGCGTGACCTTGCTGCTGGACAACTCCGGCTCCATGCGCGGGCGTCCCATTTCGATTGCGGCGATCTGCGCAGATGTGTTGGCGCGGACGCTGGAGCGGTGCAGCGTCAAGGTCGAAATCCTTGGCTTTACGACGCGGGCCTGGAAGGGCGGGCAGTCGCGCGAACGCTGGCTGGCACAGGGGCGCCCTCAGGGGCCGGGGCGATTGAATGATTTGCGGCACATCATCTACAAGGGGGCTGACGCACCGTGGCGGCGGGTGCGGCCAAACCTTGGGTTGATGATGAAAGAGGGGCTGTTGAAGGAAAACATCGATGGCGAGGCGCTGGAATGGGCGCACCGCAGGGCGATGCACCGGCCCGAGGCACGCAAGATCCTGATGGTGATTTCGGACGGTGCGCCGGTGGATGACAGCACGCTGTCAGTCAATCAGGCGAATTATCTGGAAAAGCACCTGCGCGACGTGATTGCAATGGTGGAGCGCAGGCGTGCGGTAGAGTTGATTGCCATCGGCATCGGGCATGACGTGACCCGCTATTACCAGCGGGCGGTGACGATTACGGATGTAGAGCAGTTGGCGGGGGCGATGACAGAGCAGCTGGCATCGCTGTTTGACGCGAACCCGAAAGGGGCTGCGCGGCGGCGAGCGGGGTAAGCGGGGGTTTTCCACCCCCACACCCCCGAGGATATTTTTCCAAAGTGAAAGGGCCAGAGGTGTTTCAGAGTTTTGAGGCCAGCGCTGGCCCGACACAAGGCGCACCCCGACTGGCGGCACTTCGCAAGGCGCTGGCGGCGGCGGGGTTGGCGGGGTTCATCGTGCCGCGTGCGGATGCGCATCAGGGTGAATATGTGGCGGCGCGGGATCAGCGGCTGTTGTGGCTGACGGGGTTCACGGGGTCTGCGGGCTTTTGCATTGTGTTGCCGGATGTGGCGGGGGTGTTCATCGACGGGCGCTACCGGACGCAGGTGAAGGCCGAGGTGGACCTTGGGGTTTACACGCCGGTGCCTTGGCCCGAGGTCAAGCCGGGTGAATGGATCAAGGAACATCTGGCGGCGGGTGTGGTGGGGTTTGATCCGTGGCTGCACACGGCGGATGAGATTGCGAAACTTGAGACGGCACTTGAAGGAACGGACGTAACCCTTTCTTCTGTGGGCAATTTCATTGATCATCTTTGGGCCGATCAACCAGCAGCGCCGCAGGGTGCGGCCTTCATTCATCCGGATGCATTGGCAGGCAAGACCAGTGCCGACAAACGCGCCGAGATCAGCGCCAGCCTGCGCAAAGCGGGTCAGCGGGCGGCGATCATCACCCTGCCAGACAGCCTTTGCTGGCTTTTGAACATGCGCGGGGCCGATGTGCCCAAGAACCCGGTCCTGCAGGGATTTGCCATTTTGCATGACGATGCCCGCGTCACGATCTTTGCCGATGCGGCGAAGTTTTCGGACGCGGTTCGCGCGCATCTCGGGCCACATGTGACCATCCGCCCGCCCTCGGCCTTTGTGCCTGCCTTGCACACGCTGCCCGGCCCGGTTCGGGTAGACCGTACAACCGCACCCTATGCCGTAAGCGCGGAATTGTCCGATGCCGAGGTGCCCGTGGTCTGGGGCGATGATCCGTGCCGGATGCCGAAAGCCTGCAAGACCGAGGCTGAAATTGCGGGCGCGCGCGAGGCGCATCTGCGCGATGGCGCGGCCATGGTCGAGTTTCTGGCCTGGCTTGATCAGCGTCTGCCAGAGGGCGGTTTGACCGAAATTGATGTGGTCAAGGCGTTGGAGGGCTTCCGCCGGGCAACGAATGCCCTGCATGACATCAGCTTTGACACAATTGCAGGGGCCGGGCCGAATGGCGCCATCATGCATTACCGCGTGACGGACAAGACCAATCTGACAATCCCTGACAACAGTCTGCTTCTGGTGGATTCGGGCGCGCAATACGTCGATGGGACGACGGATATCACGCGGACGGTGGCCGTGGGCGACCCGGGCGATGAAGCGCGCATCGCGTGGACAAGGGTGCTGCAAGGCATGATTGCCATCAGCCGTGCGCGGTTTCCTCGCGGGGTGGCGGGTGCCCATCTTGATGCGCTGGCGCGCTATCCGCTGTGGCTGGCGGGGCAGGATTTCGACCATGGTACAGGGCATGGCGTGGGCGCGTTTCTGAGCGTGCATGAAGGCCCGCAGCGGATTTCACGCGTGTCGGATGTGCCGTTGGACGTGGGCATGATGCTGTCCAACGAACCGGGCTATTACCGCGAAGGGGCCTTTGGCATTCGCCTTGAAAACCTGATCGTCGTGCAGCAGGCCGCACCGGGGATAGATGCACAGCGCGCGCAGTTGTGCTTTGAAACCATCACCTTCGCGCCGCTTGACCGGCGCCTTGTGGTGGTGGCGATGCTTTCGGTGGGTGAACGGGACTGGCTGAATGACTATCACGCGCAGGTGCTGGCAAAGATCGGGCCGCGTGTTGCAGGGCAAACGTTGCACTGGCTGAAGGCCGCTTGCGCGCCAGTTTGACCTTGCCGGGACGCGGCATAGCTTTCAGACTAAGACACGCAAGCAGGGGGCTGACATGGGCGATCATATCCAGATTACACCAGCCAAGGGCACGATCACCATTCGTGCCAATGGCGCGGTGATCGGGGAAACAGAACGCGCGCTGGAATTGCGCGAAGGCCGGTATGACCCTGTGCTTTATGTGCCGCGCGCCGATATGGCAATGGCATTGCTGGATAAATCAGATCGGCAGACCACCTGCCCCCATAAGGGCCGGGCGAGCCATTATTCCATCGTGACACCCGGCGGCACGCTGAAAGACGCGGTATGGTCTTATGAAACACCGATTGCCGGGGTCGAGGCGATTGCGGGCCATCTGGCGTTTTATACCGACAAGGTCACGGTCGAGCGGCGATGATCAGGCCGCAGCAGCAGCCAGCAACCTGATCCGTTCGACCATGGCGCGCACACCGTTTGACCGCTGGGCGGACAGATGGTCATGCAGGCCCAACCGCGCAAGTTCGGCCTGCGCATCTACCTGCCCTACTGCCGCCATGGGCAGCCCGGCATAAAGGGCATGCAGAATGGCAATGAGGCCGCGTACGATCATTGCATCACTCTCGCCCTGAAAAGCAAAGCGACCATCGGCCATCTGCGGCCTGATCCAGACCTGGCTGGCACAGCCATCCACCTTTGTGGCAGGTACCTTGAACGCGTCGTCAAGCGGCGGCATGGCGCGGCCAAGCTCGATCACATGGCGGTAGCGATCTTCCCAATCATCGAGGAAGGCGAATGTCTCGGCGATATCTTCAAAGGCGGGCGTGGCCATGGTCTCTCCTGCTTCGCTTCAGGTAAGGCGGCAGGCGGCCCCTGTCCAGTGCCTCAAGCCTTTTCAAACGCCCATGCATCGGCTACCCAAGGGACAATGCCGCAATAGGATACCCCATGCGCCTGCCCATCACCGTTCTTTGCCTTGTGGTCCTTGCCGGCTGCGGCGGCTTTCGCGATTCGCGTCTGAACCCGCTGAACTGGTTTGGCGGCTCGCAATCTGCTGAACTGGAACCCCTGCTGCCCGCCGAGGCGCCCGATGACCGGGCACTGATTGCAGAACTTCTGGATGTGCAGATTGATCAGCTGCCGGGTGGTGCGATCCTGCGCGCCACTGGCCGCGCGCCGACGCAAGGCTACTGGCAGGCAGAACTCGTGCTGCGCGAGGGGCCGGATCAGGACCCGACGGCCCTTGTCTATGATTTCCGCATCTTTCCGCCGGTGACAGCGGCCAATGTCAGCACGCCGCAAAGCCGTGAGGTGACAGTGGCACTGTATCTGTCCGACATTGATCTGGCCTCGGTCCAAAGCATCACCGTGCAAGGTGCTACCAACGCCCGCGCCATCCGTCGGTAAGGCGCGCCTTCCTGTCGCCTTTTCACTTTGGCACAAATATCCTCGCCGAAGGCATCCGCACGCGGGCACAGGTCAATACACGGGCAGAACCGTACCACGGCAGTGCCGTCCCGCGGGGGTCAATCCCCCAAGGGACGGCGGCCCCGTTCAGGATGTTACAGCCGCACGACCTTGACTTCGCTGCCCTTGGCTGACAGCGCAATCTCACCCCGGCACAGGCTTAGCGCATCATTGCCAAAGGCCTCGGCCCGCCAGCCTTTCAGCGTTTCCACATCACGCGCGCCCGCCGCAATCGCATCCAGATCAGCCGAAGATGCAATCAGCTTTGACGCCACCCCCAGCCCTTCGGATTTTGCCTTCAACAGTACGCGCAACAGATCGGCCAGCGCCGGGTTCACCTGCATATGCTCGCGGCTGTGGTCCACCTTCGGCATCTCGCCCGGCCCCATCTCCAGCCCTGCTTTCACGGCCGCCAGAATGCCATCGGCAATCTCGGGCTTGCGCCCTTCGCGCAGCAGCAACCGCGAACGTCCAAGCTCTTCATTGGTTGTCGGCCGTGTCGAGGCCAGTTCCAGCAGCGCGTCATCCTTCATCACGCGGGCGCGTGGCACATTGTTCTTTTGCGCATAATCCTCGCGGAACCGCGCCAGCGCCTTGACGATGGCCAGAAACCGGCCAGAGTTCGTGCGGGTCTTGATCCGCTCCCATGCGTCATCGGGGTGGATCGTGTAGGTGGCAGGGTCTGTCAGGATGGCCAGTTCTTCGGTGACCCAATGCTCTCGCCCGGATTTTGCCAGCTGTGCAGCCAGAAATTCGTAAATCTGGCGCAGATGCGTGACATCGGCCAAGGCATAGTCCTTTTGCGCCTCGCTCAAGGGGCGGCGCGACCAATCGGTAAAGCGGCTGGTCTTGTCGAGGTTTTCCTTGGCAATCTTCTTGACCAGCGTTTCATAGCCGACCTGTTCGCCAAAGCCGCAGACCATGGCGGCAATCTGTGTATCGAACAGGGGTTTCGGAAACACCCCGCCTTCGACAAAGAAAATCTCCAGATCCTGCCGGGCGGCGTGAAACACCTTCACGGTTTTCTCGTGCCGGAACAGATCATACAAGGGGTCCAGCGCCATGTCGGCGCCTTCGATCGGATCAATCAGCACCGCTTCCCCGCCGTCCGGAAGCGCCATCTGGATCAGGCACAGCTTTGACCAATAGGTCCGCTCGCGCAGGAATTCGGTGTCAATCGTCACATAAGGCTGAGACTTGGCCGCAGTGCAGAAGGCGGCAAGGTCTTCGGTCGTGGTAATCGTACGCATCGGGGGCCTTTCCGGCACGGGGGCGCGGGTTCGTCCCGCAGATTGATCATGCATAAGCAGGCAACAGGGCAAAAGAAAGACTAAATCGCTGGTCAGGCTTGGCGGGCTGTCATGAACCTGTCATCTTTGATACGCCACGTTGTCGGGCATTATCTTGACAGAAGCGGAACGTCCTTTGCCCCTGCCCCAGCCCTTGCGCACCATCATTGCACTGGGGGTGACGCAGATTGTGGGCTATGGCACGCTGTACTACGCCTTTGGTGTCATGGCACTGCAACTGACGGCAGATCTGGGCGTGTCCTTGCCATTTGCCTATGGTGCGTTTTCGCTGGCCTTGCTGGCGGGTGGCGCACTGGCACCCCTTGTCGGCCGCGCGATTGACCGGCATGGCGCGCGGCCCGTGATGGCGGCGGGGTCGGCCGCAGCGGCGCTGGCACTTCTGGTGCTGTCGCAAGCGACGGGCGCGGTTTCGTTGGTGGCGGCATTGGTGCTGGTCGAGATGGTTTCAGCGGCGGTGCTGTATGACGCGGCCTTTGCGGCCCTTGCGCAGGCGGCAGGTGCAGCTGGGGCACGGCGGGCCATCACGCTGATGACGTTGATGGGCGGCTTTGCCTCAACCGTGTTCTGGCCCCTGACGCTGGTCCTGATGGAAGGTCTGGGCTGGCGTGGCACTTATCTGATCTTTGCTGGCTTGCATCTGCTGATCTGCCTGCCCCTGCATCTGACCCTTGCACGGCAAGACAGCCAGTCCACGGGCACCGCTTCTACCACGCCGTCTGCGGGCCTTTTGCCGCTGGCCCAGCAAGGCCGCGCGATGTTCTGGCTGGCCATCGGCTTTTCGCTGGCTGGCGTAGTGCTGGGGGCCTTGACGGTGCAATGGGTGCCCCTGCTGCAGGCCACGGGGCTGAGTGCTGCAGCAGCTGTCACGGCAGGTGCCTTGCTTGGCCCGGCACAGGTGGGCGTGCGGATCATTGACCTGTTCTTTGGCGTCAGACGCCATCCGATGACCATGGCGCTGGTGTCAGCGGGGCTGCTTGTGACCTCGCTGGGCCTGTTGATCGTGATGCCGACGGGGCTGGTGGGGGCAATGCTGTTTGCCTGCGTCTTTGGCCTGTCCAGCGGGCTGACAAGCATTGTGCGCGGCACAGTGCCCCTGGCGCTGTTCGGGGCGACAGGTTATGCGGCGCGGCTTGGGGTGCTGGCAGGGCTGCGGCTGGCCAGCAGTGCGCTGGCGCCCTTTGCGCTGGCCCTTGCGCTGACACATCTGGGGGCCGGGCTCACCATCAGCCTGACCTTTGGCGTGGCCTTGGCCGCATTTCTGGCACTGACGCAGGTGCCGCGCGGCTAAAACAGAACCGGGCGGCGGTCGCCTGCCGCAAAGCGGCGCAGTGCGGCGGGATATAAGCGGTGTTCAGCGGCCAGCACACGGGCAGACAGCGTATCGGCCGTATCACCCGGCAGCACAGGCACGCACGCCTGCCCAAGGATCGGGCCATCATCCAGCACGGGGGTCACCTCATGCACGGTGCAGCCAGCCTCGGTATCACCCGCATCCAGCGCGCGTTGGTGGGTGTGCAGGCCGGGGTATTTCGGCAAAAGCGAGGGGTGGATGTTCAGCATCCGGCCTTGAAAGCGGTCAACAAAGCCGGGGGTCAGCACGCGCATGAAGCCTGCAAGGCAGATGATATCGGGTTCAACGGCCAATAATGGCGCTATCAGGGCCGCCTCAAATGCGGCGCGGTCCTTGCCAAAGGGCCGGTGGTCCACCGCTGCAACCGCCACCCCGCGCGCGGCCGCGCGGCCAAGGCCCGCAGCAGCCGGGTCGTTCGAGGCAACCAGTACGCAGCGCGCCGGATGATCGCCCTGCATGCTGTCCAGCAACGCCAGCATGTTGCTGCCACCCCCCGAAATGAGGATGGCGACCCGCTTCACAGCAGCGCGCCCTTGTAGGATACCCCCGCGCCCGGCTGCACATGGCCAATCCGCGTGACCGTCTCACCCGCATCGCGCAGCACGGCCGTCAGCGCATCGGCCCGGTCCGCCGCCACCACGGCAATCATGCCGATGCCGCTGTTGAAGGTTTTCAACAGCTCCGGCTCTGACATGCCTGCCGTTTCCGCCAGCCAGCGGAAGACCGGCGGCAGGGTCCAGGCACCAAGGTCAATCTCTGCGCCAAGCCCTTCGGGCAGCACGCGCGGCAGGTTCTCGGTCAGCCCGCCCCCCGTGATATGCGCCAGCGCATGCACGCCCCCTGCCCGCACGGCAGCCAGCGCCGATTTCACATAAAGCCGAGTCGGCGTCAGCAAGGCAGCACCCAGGGCGCCCGCGCCAAAGGGGCAAGGCGCATCCCAGCCAAGGCCGGACAGGTCCACTACCTTGCGCACAAAGGAATAGCCGTTGGAATGCACGCCATCTGACGCAATGCCCAGCAGCACATCACCCGCCACAACACCTGCCGGAAGGTCCGCCCCGCGCTCCATCGCACCCACGGCAAAACCGGCAAGGTCAAAATCGCCCTTGTGATACATGCCCGGCATTTCCGCCGTCTCGCCACCCACCAGCGCACAACCTGTCGCCTCACAGGCCGCAGCAATGCCGTTGATGATGCGGGTGGCCTGCGCCACCTCCAGCTTGCCCGTGGCAAAGTAGTCCAGGAAGAACAGGGGTTCGGCGCCTTGGCAAACCAGATCATTCACGCACATCGCCACCAGATCAACGCCGATCGTATCGACATTGCCCGTATCAATCGCGATGCGCAGCTTGGTGCCCACACCATCCGTCGCCGCCACCAGAATGGGGTCGGTATAGCCCGCCGCCTTCAGATCAAACAGCGCGCCAAACCCGCCAAGGCCCGACATCGTGCCCGGCCGCGTGGTGCGCTTGGCCGCCGGTTTGATCGCCTCGACCAGCGCATTGCCCGCATCAATATCCACGCCCGCATCCGCGTATGTCAGCCCTTTGCCCGTCATGCCTGCCCCCGGTTTTCGCACTGGCGCGGCGATACACGAACTACCGTCGCGCCACAACCGCCGCGCAGCGCCTACTTGCCGCTTGCCGCCAGCCGGGCGGCCTGTTTCACGGCACCAGCGGCACCAGTGCTGAACATGAACCGCAGGGCTACCCAGATCACCAGCAGCACGCCGCCGATGATGCCCGCAACCAGTGCCGTGTCTTCGCCTGCACCTGCCTGCAATTCACGGATCGTCGCCCCGACATCCAGCCCCATGGCAACCGCCACAGCATAAAGAATCGCCAATGACAGCATGAGGCTGGTCAACAGGAACATCAGCCCCGCCATCCATGAAAAGGACTGTGGCGGCTTGGCCCCAACCTTTTTGCCATAAAACTGCCCGGCAAACATCGCGCCCATGATCAAGGGCATCCAACCAACGGAATTTGCCTCGATGACAAAGCCCGCAAAACGCTCCAGCGCCCAAAGAGCCAGGTTCATCAAAACGGCGATGGCCAGATAGTAGCCGATGTAAACAAGTGTGACCTTTCCAAGTGATGGCGGATTGATTTGCATGACCTGCACCTTTTGAGATGTGTAAAAATGAATAGCGCGTAAATTTCGCCCCACGGGAGTATTGCAATCTGTTTCGTTGGGCAAGCGCGCCGCCAAAGACAGCCCCATGACCGGGGCCTTGACCGGGCAAGACAGCCCCTTTAGGCAAGCGACAGGTTGGGTCTGTAGCTCAATGGTTAGAGCAGGGCGCTCATAACGCCTTGGTTGGGGGTTCGAGTCCCTCCGGACCTACCATTCCTCCGCCGATCGGCTGCTTTCGGTTTGCCCCGCCTGCGCGTTGGGCTATTGTTGCGGGCAAAGCAACAACGGGGCGGCAGGTAATGATCCTTTCACGGCGGGTGTTTTCCTTGGGGGCAATGGCCATGGGCCTGTCGGCCTGTGTGGGTGCGGGCGGCGGGGGCCGGGTTGTTGGTCAATCGCTGGTAGAGCCGGGCATGACGCCGGTACCGGATGCGGGCTATGACGCATGGGTTGCGGCCTTCAAGGGGCGTGCTGCGGCCAAGGGCATTCCGCAAGGCACGATTGACGCGGCCTTCCGCGCGGCCGGGTTCCTTCCGGGTGTGATCGAGCGTGACCGCAACCAGACCGAATTCAAGCGCAGCTTAGAGGATTATCTGTCAATCGCCGCATCGGACGAACGCCTGTCAACGGGTGCGGCGGCGGTGGACCAGTATGGCAGCGTGCTGAACGCCGTTGAGGCGCGCTATGGCGTTGAAGGCAATGTGGTCGCCGCTGTCTGGGGGCTGGAGTCTTTTTTCGGTACACGTCGCGGGTCCATTCCAGTGGTCGCCGCGCTATCGACACTGGCCTATGAAGGGCGGCGTGCGGCCTTTTTCGAAGAACAGCTGATCGCCACCCTGCGCATCCTGCAGAACGGCGACACGACGCCTGCCAACATGGTGGGCAGTTGGGCGGGCGCCATGGGGCATACGCAGTTCATTCCGACCTCATACCTGTCGCTCGCGGTTGATTTCAACGGTGATGGCCGCCGCGATATCTGGTCTGATGATCCGACGGATTCGCTCGCCTCGACCGCCAATTACCTCGCCCGCTCTGGCTGGACGCGCGGCCTGCCCTGGGGCGTCGAAGTCATCGTGCCAGCCGGATATGCGGGCCCCTCGGGGCGCGGCAATGGCCGAAGCGCGGCAGATTGGTCGGCGGCCGGCCTGCGCGCGGCCAGTGGTGGCAGCCTGCCACAAGCAGCGTCTTCGCTGATCCTGCCCGCAGGGGCCTCTGGCCCCGGTTTCCTGATTACCAGCAATTTCAACGCCATCCTGCGTTACAACAATGCCGAAAACTATGCCATCGGCGTGGGCCACCTGTCAGACCGCCTGCGTGGCGGCGGGCCGATCCGGGGCACCTTCCCGCCGGATGAATTCGGCCTGACCAAGGTGCAGCGCCAATCGCTGCAGCAGCGTCTGACTGATGCCGGGTTTGACACGGGCGGCACGGATGGCGTGATCGGCAACAAGACAAAGGCCGCCATCAGCGCCTATGAGGCCGCGCGGGGCCTTGCCGTCACTGGCCAGCCATCGCTTGACCTGCTGCGCGCGCTTGGCGGTTGAAAGGCCATGAAAACCGGTGATGTCAGCTTCTGGTATGCCGATATCGGCCTGCCCACCCCCCGCGCGCCCCTGCCCGGTGACACGACAACTGATGTCTGCATTATCGGGGCCGGCTATACGGGCCTTTGGACCGCGTGGTACCTCAAACAGGCCCGCCCCGACCTGAACATCCTGATCGTCGAGAAACACTTTGCAGGTTTCGGCGCCTCTGGCCGCAATGGCGGCTGGCTGACGGGTGGCTTTGCCTGGAACCATGACCGCTACCTTGCATGGGGTGGCGAGGCAGGTGTGCGCGCCATGGTATCAGCCATGAACGGCACCGTCGATGAGGTGATCCGCGTGGCCGAGGCACAAGGCATCGACGCAGATATCCTGCGCACGGATGAACTGATGGTGGCCACCACACCGGCACAAATGCTGCGCATGCAAGCCGAAGTTGCCACGCGCCGCCATTGGGGCGAAAAGGCGCGCGTACATGCCATCGGCCCCGAAGTTCAAGACCGGGTGCGCATCCCCGGCGTACTGGGTGCCATGGTTGTGCAAGGGGTGGCGCGCGTTCAGCCTGCCAAACTCGTGCAGGGCCTTGCGCGCGTGGTCGCAGGAAATTCCGTGCGTATCGCCGAAGGCACCACCGTCACCGGCATCGCCAAAGGCTTGGTCACCACCGACCACGGCACCATCCGCGCGCCGATCATCCTGCGCTGCACAGAAGGCTTCACCGCCACCCTGCCGGGTGAGGCGCGCACCTGGCTGCCGCTCAACTCCGCACAGATCGTGACCGAACCCCTGCCCGATGACATCTGGTCAAAGATCGGCTGGCAAGGTCATGAAATACTGGGGGATTTCGCCAATGCCTATTGCTATTGCCAGCGCACGCGCGAAGGCCGGATTGCCGTGGGTGCACGCGGTGTGCCCTATAAATTCGGCTCGCGCATTGATGCGAGTGGCGAGCCTGACCCCGAAACCATCCGCCGCCTGACGGCCATCCTGCACCGCCATTTCCCCGCCGCCCGCGGCGCGCGCATCGACCACGCCTGGTGCGGCGTGCTGGGCGTGCCGCGCGATTGGGCTGCCACCGTCAGCTTTGATCCTGCAACTGGCCTGGGGGCTGCAGGCGGCTATGTCGGCGTCGGTGTCTCTACCTCCAACCTTGCCGGCCGCACGCTGGCCGATCTAGCCCTTGGCCACGACAGCGATCTGACCCGCCTGCCATGGGTCAACCGCCCTGTGCGCAAATGGGAACCCGAACCCCTGCGCTGGCTTGGCGTCACCGGCATGTATGCCCTTCTGAACGCCGCCGACCGCGCCGAAGCAAAGGGGGCAACACGCCCGTCACGGCTTGCCAGCCTTGCCAGCCGCCTGATGGGTCGCTGACGTTGAATTGAGTATTTTTACAAAGAGAAAACCCGTCGTCTTCGTTTTCTCTTTGGCCAAATACTCATCTGTCCGCTTGGAAAGGCACGGCCTCTGACGGTCTGCCACGGCAGTGCCGTCACCGAGGGCTCAATGCCCGAGGGGACGGCAGCCCCTTACAAAGACGCCAGCAGCGCGTCGATTTCCCCCCGTGCAGGCATGGCAGGCGCCGTGCCCGCGCGCGTCACGCTGATGCCTGCTGTCGCACAACCAAAGCGCACCGCATCAATGACATCCCGCCCTTCGCTCAGCGCCACCGCAAAGCCGCCGTTGAACGCATCGCCTGCCCCCGTCGTCTCCACCACCGCGCCCGCCGAAATCACCGGCACATGCACTGACCGCGCCCTGTCACGATACAGCGCGCCGTTGGACCCAAGCGTCACGATCACCGCCCGCACGCCCCGCGCCAGCAGTGCGTCCGCGGCGCGTTCGGCATCGGTAACAGTGACGACCGGAATCCCCGTCAGCGTTTCCGCCTCGGATTCATTTGGCGTCACATAATCGCACAAGGCCAGCATCTCATCACTCAAGGCCGCCGCCGGGGCCGGGTTCAGGATCGTCGTCACCCCTGCCGCCCGTGCAATCTGCAGGCCCCGCAGCGCCGCCGGAATCGGCTGTTCCAACTGCGTCATGAAGACCGCAGCCCCGCCGATCAGCGCAGCTTGCGCCTCTACATCCTCTACCGCCACGCGCCCTGCCGCCCCCGGTGCCACGATGATCGCGTTGTTGCCCGTCGCCGCCTCAAGGAAAATATAGGCCGCCCCGGTGTAACTCTCGCGGTCCACCACCACCTGCGGCGTGATGCCTGCCTTGGCCCATGTGCCCCGCGCGATCTTGGCAAAATCATCATCGCCGAGCCGCGTGATGAAATGCACATCGCGGCCTGACCCTTGGGCCGCCATCGCAGCCGCCACCGACTGGTTCGACCCCTTCCCCCCGGGCCCAAGCGAAAACGAATGCCCCAGAATCGTCTCGCCCATCTTGGGCTGACGATCGGCGCGATAGGCCGTGTCGGCCACGAAAATTCCCAGAATGACGATTGGTTTCATGGTCTTACCCTTCCGGCGGAATCACACCTTTGCGGAACATGAAGCAGCCGTAGAACCGCCGCTCACCTGTCTGGATCACCGCATAGGCCTGTTTGGCCACCTCGTAAAACGCAAAACGCTCGATCCCGATCATCGGCCGCGCACGCCCCTCGGCCGCATCAATGGCCGCCTGCACCTCGGCCTGCACGGGTGGCACGGTTGTGGCATCGCCCACAATCTCCATCCTTCCGGCGAAATCATCCACGAAGGTATCCAGCGGAAAGACTGACAGCACAGCCTCGGCCGCTTGCCCCGCAGTCAGGTTATCCATACGAAGCAGCGTGCCCAAGGTCGTCTGGCGCGCAATGCTGTCGGCCGGAAAGTTCGTGTCACTGATGATCAGCACATCGCCATGCCCCATCGCCCGCAAACAGCCCAGCACCTCGGCGTTCAGCCGGTTGTCTATTCCCTTCAGCATCGCATCTTCCTTTCAGTCCGAAATCCGCAGGCCAGTGGCCTTGTCAAAGATATGCACACCTGTGCTGCCCGGGGCCAGTGTCACTGCATCACCGGGGCGCAAGGTTACCCTTTCGCGGAACACTGCTGTCACCTCATGCCCGGCAATCCGCGTGATGACATGGGTTTCCGATCCCGTCGGTTCCACCACCGCCACCGTCCCCTGCAAGCCTGCCTCGGCCAGCGTCAGGCTTTCCGGCCGCACGCCGTAAATCACCTCGCGCCCGCTTGCCATTTTCAGGCCGTTCGGCAGGGCAAGGTCGGCACCTGCCCCATGGAACCGCCCGCCTTCGATCACACCTGCAATCATGTTCATGGCCGGGCTGCCGATGAAGCTTGCCACGAATGTGTTGGCCGGGCGGTCATACAGATCCAGCGGGCTGCCCACCTGTTCGATCTTTCCTGCCTGCAGCACCACGATCTTGTCGGCCATCGTCATCGCCTCGATCTGGTCATGCGTGACGTAAACCGTCGTGGTCTTCAGCCGCAAATGCAGCGCGCGGATTTCCGTGCGCATCTGCACGCGCAGTTTGGCATCGAGGTTCGACAGCGGTTCGTCGAACAGAAACACCTGCGGATCGCGCACGATGGCCCGGCCCATGGCCACGCGCTGCCGCTGCCCGCCCGACAGCGCGCGGGGGTAGCGGTCAAGGTATGGCGTCAGGCCAAGGATTTCCGCCGCGCGGTTGACCTTGGTCGCCACCGTTGCCGGATCCTCGCCGCGCATCTTCAGCGCAAAACCCATGTTGGCGGCCACCGTCTTGTGCGGGTAAAGCGCATAGTTCTGGAACACCATCGCGATATCGCGTTCTGACGGCGGCAGGTTGTTCACCACGCGCGGGCCAATGGCGATGGTGCCGCCCGAGATTTCTTCCAACCCCGCGATCATGCGCAAAAGCGTGGATTTGCCGCAGCCCGATGGCCCCACCAGCACGACGAATTCGCCTTCAGCGATATCGAGGTCAAGGTTCTGCATGACCTCAACCGCGCCATAGG
>JBJOQW010000032.1:0-2953 GCA_046049665.1 Pseudomonadota bacterium
AACGGCAAGAACCAGCCGCTCAACCCCCTGCCGTAGCCAGCAGGTCTGGGTGTTCCAGGGCGGCCAAAGCCGCACCATAGGTATTGGCGATCATCAGGAACAACAGTGCCGTCAGGCCAAGCAGCAGACATAGCCGCCAGACGGGCAGGCGTTTGCGGTTCTTTGGTATGTTCAACATCGGGTCCATGGCGCTGTTCTACCCCCGATTCCGCCCCGAATTGTGGCAACGTGCCTGCTGTTCTGGACACAAGGTGTTTCCAAGCGGGAAACCGCCGCCCCTTATGCTTTTCATCGGCGGGCCTTTGCGCTAATCCCGTGGCCGCACCACCTAACGCAGGCTACGGCAATGAAATTCACCCTCTCCTGGCTGCACGATCACCTTGATACCGCAGCATCGCTGGACGACATTCTTTACGCCCTCACCGATCTGGGGCTGGAGGTGGAAGGCGTGTCTGACCCTGCCGCCAAGCTGGGGGCATTCCGCATTTGCCGCGTGATCGAGGCCGTCCCGCACCCCAACGCTGACCGTTTGCGCCTGTGCCGCGTGGCCACTTATCCGGGCGGGCCGGGCAGCGCGATGCAAGAGGTGCAGGTGGTGTGTGGTGCGCCCAACGCGCGCACGGGGCTGGTGGGGGTGTTTGCACCGGTGGGCACCTATGTGCCGGGCACGGGGGTTGATCTGAAGCCGGGTGTGATCCGGGGCGTGGAATCCAACGGGATGCTGTGTTCGGAACGCGAGATGGAGCTGTCGGACGATCATGACGGCATTATTGATCTGCCCGCAGATGCGCCGCTGGGCGCGCGGTTCATTGACTACAAGGGTTTGAACGACCCGATGATCCATATCAAGATCACGCCAAACCGCCCCGATGCACTTGGTGTGCGCGGCGTGGCGCGTGACCTTGCCGCGCGCGGGCTTGGCACGCTGAAGCCGCTGGCTGTGCCCGCCATCAAGGGTGGCTTTGCCAGCCCGGTGACCGCGCAGATTGACCCTGCGCTGAAAGCCAAGGGTTGCCCGCATTTCGCAGGGCGCACGATCCGGGGGGTGAAGAACGGCCCCTCGCCTGCTTGGTTGCAGGCGCGGCTGAAGGCCATTGGCCTGCGGCCAATCTCGGCCCTTGTGGATATCACCAACTACTTCACCTTCGGCTTGAACCGCCCCTTGCATGTGTTTGACGTGGCACGGGTGCGCGGCCCCTTGCGCGTTCTTGCGGCATCGGGTGGCGAGACGCTGCTGGCGCTGGATGGCAAGACCTATACGCTGTCTGCCGGTCAGATGGTGATTTCCGATGATAACGGGCCGGAATCCCTGGCCGGGATCATGGGGGGTGAGGTGTCGGGCTGCACAGATGCCACGACGGATGTGTTCCTTGAATCCGCCTGGTGGGACCCGATCACGATTGCCGCCACAGGCCGCGCGCTGAAGATCAATTCAGATGCGCGCTACCGCTTTGAACGCGGCGTTGATCCGGCCTTCACGCTGCGGGGCTTGGACCTTGCCACGCAGATGATCCTTGATCTGTGCGGGGGTGAGGCGTCGGACCTTGCGCAGGATGGCGCACCGATTGATACGACACGCGCTTACCGGCTGGATACCGCACGGGTCAGCAGCCTGGTTGGCATGGATATTCCTGCCGAAGAACAACGCCGGTCCTTGACCGCACTTGGCTTTACGCTGAACGGTGACATGGCCACGCCGCCCACATGGCGGCCCGATGTGCTGGGCGAGGCTGATCTGGTGGAAGAGGTGGCGCGGATTGCATCACTGGCAAAGCTGGTAGGCAGGCCGCTACCGCGTGTGAACACAGGCGTGCCGCGCCCGATCCTGACCCCGGCACAGGTGCGCGAACGCAGCGCGCGGCGCACGCTGGCGGCGCTTGGGTATAATGAATGCGTGACCTACAGTTTCATTGATGCGGCCGATGCGGCGCTGTTTGGCGGTGGCACGGATACCGTGCGCGTGGACAACCCGATTTCATCGGAAATGTCGCACCTGCGGCCTGATCTGCTGCCGGGCCTGCTGCGGGCCGTGGCGCGCAATCAGGCGCGCGGCTTTGCCGATATGGCGCTGATGGAGGTGGGGCCGGTGTTCCATGGCGGTGAACCGGGTGAGCAGCACCTGCAGGCCACGGGTCTGCTGGTGGGGGCGGCAGCCGCGCGCGATCCGCATGGCAGCCGCCGCATGGTGGATGTGTTCGACGCCAAGGCCGATGCCGAGGCCGTGCTGGCGGCCATCGGTGCGCCCGCGCGCGTGCAGATCACGCGCAAGGCGGCTGCATGGTGGCATCCGGGGCGGTCGGGCGTGGTGGGGCTGGGGCCGAATGTGCTGGCAACCTATGGCGAGGTGCATCCGCGTGTGCTGGCGGCGATGGATGTGAAGGGGCCTGCGGTGGCCTTTACCATCCTGATCGGCAATGTGCCCCTGCCCAAGGTGAAAACTCCAACGCGGCCTGCGCTGGCGATCAGCGATCTGCAGGCCGTTGAGCGTGATTTTGCCTTTGTCGTGGATGCGGGGGTTGAGGCGCTGACGGCGGTGAATGCGGCCATTGGGGCCGACAAGGTGCTGATCGAAACCGTGCGGGTGTTTGATGCGTTCACGGGTGAGAAGGCCGAAGCGCAAATGGGTGCGGGCAAGAAATCCATCGCGCTGACGGTCCGCCTGCAGCCGCAGGATCAGACGCTGACGGAAGAGGCGATTGCCGCTGTTTCAGCCAAGATCATCGAGAAGGTGACCAAGGCAACCGGTGGAGTCTTGCGGGGGTAGGAACGGGCGGCCGTTGGGGTGCCATGGACATGTCCCATGATGGGACATGTTTTGGTGTCAGTGAAATCAATGGGTTACCGGGACGGATTCATGTTTTGTTAGGAATCAGCATGTGTGGGCTGGTCCGTGCCAGGCGCGGAACCACGCGCCCTGGGCGGGCTACCCCCTAGGCACGGATGCCAACAAAGA
>JBJOQW010000033.1:0-2519 GCA_046049665.1 Pseudomonadota bacterium
TGATATCACTTGGCCCGCCCATGTACCTGGAACACAGACTCCAACTTCAAGGACAGCGTCATAAGCTTGTCGCAAATTTCAAAATGTACTGCAAACGATTTCATCAATAAACTTCACTTTACCAAAAAATCGCCTGCCGCGCAGAGCGGGCGATTACTATCTACTTTGATTGACGTTCAGCGACCCAAGCCCTGGCGCGGCCAGCCGCAGGCGATAAACATTACCCGTGGCGGTGATGTAGGCTGTCCGCCCGTCCTTCCCGCCCCAGGCGATATTGGCTTGTGCAGTGTCCTGGGTCCGGATCTGGCCCAGGACTTTCCCTTGCGGGTTGATGATCCTGATTCCGCCGGGGCCGGATGTCCAGATGTTGCCCCGCGAATCAACCTTCAGGCCGTCAGGCACATCGCCTGGGCGCGGGCCAGGATAACTGATCAGGCGCCGACCTGCCCCAACCGAACCATCTGTCTTAACGTCATATACGTTCACAAACATCTCTGGGCCTGAGTTTGAAACATAGAGCAAGCGGCCATCAGGCGAGAACGCGATCCCATTGGGATTGGGCAGGTCCACGATCACCGCAGTCAACTGCCCGCCCTTCCAACGATAGACACCGTTATAAGGGATTTCCTTATCGGGCGACGCATCAAAGCCGGCGAGCCCGAATGCCGGATCGGTAAACCAAAGTGCCCCGTCAGCGGCAAAAACCATGTCATTTGGGCTGTTAAGACGCTGGCCTTGGGCGTCACGCTCAATCACCGGCGTGATGGCCATGTCCTTCGTGATTCGCACAATCCGGCGGCCTGCATGCTGCGCCATCAGGACCGAACCATCACGGTCCACAACTGCGCCGTTGGAGCCGGGATATTCACTGTGCGGGGCATCGGTTGCACCGCCCGAATTCTCCAACAGTATACGCGTAGCTCCATCGGCGCCCACCGCGAACAGCTTGTTGCCGACCAGGTCCGAGAACCAGATCTCGCCAAACGCCCACACCGGACCTTCGACGAATTCGAATCCGCTGGCGATCTTCTCAATCTTTGCATCCGGCGCGATCACGGCATCGAGTGCCGGGCTGAGCCGTTCAATCGAAGCGGAAGCAACGGAATCTTGGGCAAATGTCGCTGCAGCGCCCGCACTTAAACTGCTGCTAGCGCAGGTGCCTGCTAACAGCGCGACGGCACACGCAAGCGGAATACGAAACCCACAGTCTGACCGCAATGATCGCCGTGACGAACGTAATATGTGGGTCATTCTCAAGGTCCGGCTCCCAATTGTTGGACATCACTACAATCGATTACAGAATGAATGTCAAGACGTCTCGCGACGATTGAGGGCGAAGCGCGATACCGCCTACCGCCGTGCCATAATGCGCTGCGTCGGGTGGGCTGTTGCCGCGGAAGCGCCGTGCACTAAGCCCTGAAGGCAAAGCGCTTTTTGACTTTAAACAGGAGCCATTCCGGTGGTGTCTCTAATCACCAGCGCTGTTGGCAGTACAAGGTCTTCCTGCTGCTCGGCACCCGCAAGCTGCTGGATCAGCAGCATGGCCGATTGATACCCCAGCTCCTCTGTCGGAACCCGCACAGTCGTCAGGGCCGGTTCGTATAAACTGGCAATGCGCTGATCGTCGAAACCGATCACTGAAACCTGCTGCCCCACGGTCAGCCCGACCCGCTTCAATGTGCGAATCACGCCAATCGCAATTTCATCATTGCCGGCGACAACAGCGGTTGGACGCGGATGGCAGGTCAGCAGAGCCTCCATGCCACTTTCGCCTAACGCGGTGGAGTAATCGCCCGCCAAACGTGGATAGGCGTTGGGGTCAAGTTTTGCTGCCGTCATCGCCGCCTCGAAGCCCGAGCGGCGACGTTGTGCAATGGTCTGCATGTCGGGGCCACCAATGTGGGCGATGCGGCGATGGCCGAGCGCGATGAGATGGTTGGTCGCATCCATGGAGCCTTTGCGGTGATCCACCCGCGCAGCAGGAACCTGCAGGCCGCTGATCGTTTCAAGCGCCGCCACCAGCGGCGGCAAGCTGCCCTGGCGGTCAACAAGTTCATTCTGGCTTGAACTGGTAACCAGCACGATCCCGTCGGCACGCTGCGCAAGCGCCTGATCGATAAAAATCAGCTCACGCGAAATGTCGCGGTTGGTATGCCCCATCAGCACCGAATAGTTGGTTTCGCGGGCTGCCCGTTCCACACCGCGAAAGACCTCAAGGAAAAACGGGCTGAGCGTGGGCACAACAACGAACAGCAGCTGGGTCTTCTTGAGGCGCAGGCCTCTTGCAATCAGGTTGGGCCGATAGCCCATATGCTCCACCGCCTCAAGAATGCGGACACGGGTTTCCTTGTTCAACAATTCCGGCCTGCTCAAAGCCCTCGAAACCGTTGCTGCGGAAACGTTTAAGCTTTGTGCAACCTCCTTGATGGAGATGTTAGAGTGCAATTTGCGTTTGGATCTGCCCGTCATGAATGTCCGATCTCTACCAGAACGCTGGCCTAGTTAAGTTGAGCGGCTCC
>JBJOQW010000034.1:0-2571 GCA_046049665.1 Pseudomonadota bacterium
TTCGGCGATGTGAATAATGACGGGCTGGCTGATCTGTATGTGGTCAAGGGCAACGTGGCCGAAATGCCTGATTTTGCCAAGGAAGACCCCAATAACCTGCTGCTGCAGCGCCCCGATGGTACGTTTATGGAAAGTGCCGATGTGGCAGGCACGGCCAGCACGCATCTGGGTCGCGGTGGGCAACTGGCCGATTTCAACCTTGATGGCTGGCTGGATATGGTGGCCGTCAACCGTTTTGTTCCAGCGCAGGTCTGGCAGAACACCGGTGCAGGCGATGCCGCCTTTGTGGCCTTTCGGCTGACCCAACCGGGCGCAAACCGCGATGCGATAGGTGCTTGGGTCGAGTTGCGGCGTGGCGATGCCGTGGACCGTCAGGAAGTTACCATCGGCGGCGGCCATGCCAGCGGGCGGCTGGGATGGGTGCATTTCGGGCTGGGGGCTGCAACAGCGGCAGAGGTGCGCGTGATCTGGCCTGATGGCACCGAAGGGCCTTGGCAGGCGGTGGCGCCGGGCGGGTTCTACACTCTGACGCCAGAGGGTGGTCCGCAGGTCTGGCCCACGCAACCATAGTGTCTGTTACACCTTTTGCCCGCGTGGCGGATCAGCTAACATGCCATCCAAAGCGCTTTGAGAAAAGGGGGATTCCATGATCCGCGTCACGGTCTGGGGCGAGAACGTCCATGAACAAAAGAACAAGGTGGTTGCAGGCATCTACCCAAAGGGCATGCACAACACGATTGCCGATGCGCTGAACACGGACCCCGGCATCACGGCCAGCAGTGTGACCCTGCAGGATGCAGACCATGGCCTGACGCCCGCAAAACTGGCCGCGACCGATGTGCTGATCTGGTGGGGCCATGCGGCCCACGGCGATGTGCAGGACAGCGTGGTTGACCGCGTGTGCGATGCCGTCTGGGGCGGCATGGGCGTGATCTTCCTGCATTCCGCCCATTTCTCCAAACCCTTCAAACGTCTGATGGGCGCGCCGTGCAACCTGAGCTGGCGTGAGGCGGGTGAGCGTGAACGCCTGTGGGTCACCTCGCGCAACCACCCCATTGCCGCGGGCCTGCCAGACCATTTCGAGCTCGAAAACGAAGAGATGTATGGCGAACCCTTTGGTGTGCCTGACCCGATGGAAACCGTGTTCGTCTCATGGTTCCAAGGCGGCGAAGTGTTCCGGTCTGGCCTGACCTACAAGCGCGGCGCGGGGTCGGTGTTCTACTTCCGGCCGGGGCACGAAACCTATCCCACCTATCACGATGCCAACGTGCAGCGCGTTATCCGCAATGGCGTTCACTGGGCATACAACCCCGCACCCCGCATCGCCAACCCGAACAGCGCGCCGAATACGCCGGTTGAAAAGGCGCTGGAGCCGATCACCGAACGCGGCCCGCGCCTGCACCACGCTGGCGAAGAAGGGTTCCGCTGATGGCTATTCGCCTTCTCATCATCGGCACGGGCGGCATGGCGAACAACCATGCCGAAAGCTTTGCCAAAATCCCGGGTGTGCAGCTTGTTGCGGGCGTGGATACGCGTCCCGAACAGCTGGCCGATTTCCGCGCCCGTCACAACATCCCCCAGGGCTTTGCCTCTGTGGATGAGGCGCTGGCTTGGGGCCAGTTCGATGCCGTCACCAACGTCACGCCAGACCCGGTGCATTACCCCACCACCATGCCAATGCTGGCGGCAGGAAAGCATGTGCTTTGCGAAAAGCCGCTGGCCACCAGTTACGCCGATGCGCAAGCCATGGCCGATGCGGCGGCGCGCGCGGGCGTGGTGAACATGGTCAACCTGTCTTATCGCAATGTCGCGGCCTTGCAGCAGGCGGCAAAGATGGTGGCGGATGGTGCCATCGGCACGGTCCGGCATTTTGAGGCAAGCTATCTGCAAAGCTGGCTGACCCAGGACGCCTGGGGAGATTGGCGCACCCAGCCGCAGTGGCTGTGGCGGCTGTCATCGGCGCATGGGTCAAAAGGCGTGTTGGGGGATGTGGGTATCCATATCCTTGATTTTGCGACCTTTATCGCGGGGCAGGGTGTGCGTGACATATCCTGCCGACTGGCGACCTTTGACAAGGCCCCCGGCGGGCGCATCGGTGACTATGTGCTGGACGCCAACGACAGCGCCACGATGCAGGTGGTGCTGGACAATGGCGCCTTGGGTACCATCGGCACCACGCGCTTTGCGACCGGCCATATGAACGACCTGCGCCTGCGGATTTATGGCGACGCGGGCGGGCTTGAGGTCAGCTTTGAGAACGCCATCAGCCGCCTGCGCGCCTGCCTTGGGGCAGATGTGCAGACCGCGACCTGGGCTGATGTGGATGCGCCTGTGCTGCCATCCATCTATGAACGCTTTATTGCCGCGATCAACGGCACCGGCGTGGCCGAACCCACCTTTGCGCGCGGTGCCGCCCTGCAACGCATGCTGGATCAGGCCGAGGCTTCAGCCGCGCAAGGCGGTGTGGCGCTGCCGATATGACCCATGATCTGACGGGAAAGCGCGCGCTTGTCACCGGTGGCAGCCGGGGTATCGGTGCGGCCGTGGTGCTGGCCTTTGTGGCAGCGGGGG
>JBJOQW010000035.1:0-52424 GCA_046049665.1 Pseudomonadota bacterium
ACGATATTTCGCGGTTTGAATACCTTAAGAAATCTGCCCGCAACTTTGGGTCTGTGCTGATTGGAATTGAGACCAGAACGGCACAGAGCTTTTCTGACCTGTTCGGGCGGCTGGATGCAGCGGGTTTCGTGTATCGTGATGTGACAAATGACGAGACTTTGGCAGAATTCCTGATCTAATTGCCAATGCGCTTGGCAATCCCCTCAAGCAGAGCAGCCTTTGAGGCCGGATAGACGGCCCTTACGGCGCTTAATGTCTGGTCACTGGCCAGATCGGCCTTGGTTTCCTGTTCACCCAGTTGGCAGAGCGCCGCAAGGTCAGACAGCCCAAGGTTCAGCGCGCTGCCTTTCAGAAAATGGTAGTCTTCTGTTGTGGGGGAGGTGGTGCTGAGCCGATCCATCACCTCATCCGTTTCTTCCAGAAACATGGTCAGAACTTCAAAGATGGCGTCCATGCCGATCTCGTTGGTCAGATCGTCTACCCTTTGCCAATCGATCAACGCCACGATTTCCCCCGACCAAGACTGACTGGTTTTTGCGCCTTCAGCGTTAACGGCGGGTAACCAAAGATCGGCATTTCCGGACGCATTTTATCTTTCATTTGTGATTAAGGTCTGTTGGCCAAAGTGCCGATCAACTTTTCAATCGCGATCAGGTGTAATGCAGGCGGCAAACCTTTCACTTTCACAGCAAGACCAAGGGCTGGCGATTCGCGCGCTTGTTGTGGATGACAGCCGGGCACAGCGCCGGGTGCTGGCGTTGCAATTGCAACGCTGGGGTTTTGTTGTGTCTGAGGCAGCCTCTGGTGCCGAGGCGCTTGCCATGTGGGATGCGGCACCGTTTGAGGTGATTGTCAGCGACTGGATGATGCCGGGCATGTCTGGCGTTGAACTGTGCCGCGAAATCCGGGCCCGCCCGAATGAGGCCTATAGCTACTTCATTCTGTTGACCTCAAAATCAGAGACAGACGAAATGACGCTTGGCCTGGAGGCGGGTGCGGATGACTTTTTGACAAAACCCTTCAATGCCAATGAACTGCGCGCCCGTTTGCGCGCGGGTGAGCGCATTGTGGGCATGCAGCGGCAAGTGATGCTGAAAAATGCGCAAATCCGAACCGCGCTGGACAAGATTCAAGACCTGTACGATGCGCTGGACCGCGATCTGCAAGAGGCGCGGAAGCTGCAACTGGGCCTGATGCAAGACAGACGGCAGGATTACACGCAGGGACACGCGACCATTCTGATGCGGCCTTCGGGGCATGTTGGCGGTGATCTGGCGGGCAGCTTTCGAATCAACCATGGCAGGATTGGCGTCTATTCTGTTGATGTCTCGGGGCATGGGGTTGCGTCAGCCATGATGACGGCGCGGTTGGCGGGGTTGTTGTCGGGCGGCTCACCTGATCAGAACATTGCAATCCGGAAGGCAGCCATGGGCCAGCAGTTTGCATGGGAGCCTGAAGCAGTGGCTGCCCGTCTGAACCGCCTGATGCTGGATGATGTACAGGCCGAACAGTACTTTACCTTGGCCTATGCCGAGGTTGATCTGTTTACGGGCGAACTGACAATGGTCCAGGCGGGCCATCCCCACCCGGTGATCATGCGGGTTTCGGGCGAGATTGAGGTTCTGGGCACCGGGGGTTTGCCGATTGGGTTGATCCCGGATGCAGAATACGAAACGATTCATGCGCAACTGAAGCCGGGTGACCGGCTGGTTCTGCTGTCAGATGGTGTAACGGAATGCCCTTCGCCGCATGGGCAAGAGTTGGGTCAGGAGGGGCTGCTTTTCATTCTGGAAAGACTGGCTGACATGCCAAGCGAACAACTGATTGAGGCGTTGCAATGGGAACTGGTTGCCTATCATGGCAAGCCTGAATTCCCCGATGATGTTTCAGCCCTGATTTTTGATTATGCTGGCCCGGATAGCCATCTGGCCAGCATCCCCTGATCGCCGGGGTTGCCAAGCAGGCGCGGGGCATCCGCCAAGGGAACCCAGACGGCAGTATGGCCGGGTTCTGTGGGTGGGCCAAGGCGGCGCACCGGGCGGGCAAGGTAAAGCGTGCACACCTTCTCGGCCCACAGGTCATATTCGGGCATGTAGGTAAAGCGGCGGAAGGCGCCGAGTTTGCGCGTGATGGCAATGCGCCAGCCGGTTTCCTCCATCACCTCGCGATGCAGGGCCGTGATCGGGTGTTCGCCACGGTCGATCCCGCCGCCGGGCAGTTGCAATTCGGGGCCGGGGTCCATTTGCACGGTGGCAAGCAGGCTGTCACCCTGCACCAGAATGGCGTAAACGCCGGGTCTGCGAATGTAGCGTTGCCCTGCTTTTGGCGTATCGCCATACCGTCTGATCATAGATTTACCCTTGGACCGGTGGTTGCCCTGCCTATATAGGCGCGGTATGCCACATCTGGCAGCCAGGAAAACCCCATGATCACCGCACCTCAAATCGCCTGGGACGATACAGTCCTGCCCTTCCAGCTTGATAACTCTGATATCCGCGGCCGTGTTGTGCGGCTGGATGGCACATTGGACAATGTGCTGCGCCAGCACGCCTACCCCCCGGTGATCGAGGCGCTGGTGGCCGAAATGGCGCTGCTGACTGCGCTGATCGGGCAAGCGGTCAAGCTGCGCTGGAAGCTGTCGCTGCAGGTGCGCGGTAAGGGGCCAGCACGGCTGATCGCAACCGATTACTACGGGCCGGGGGCCGAAGGCGAACCTGCGCGCATCCGGGCCTATGCCAGCTATGATGCCGAAAGGCTGGATCAGACGGCGGTGCCCTTCAGCCAGATTGGCGAGGGGTATTTTGCCGTGCTGATTGACCAAGGCCAGGACATGACCCCCTATCAGGGCATCACGCCGATTGCAGGCGGGTCACTTTCGGCCTGTGCAGAGACGTATTTTGCGCAATCGGAACAGTTGCCGACGCGGTTTCAACTGGTCTTTGGCAAAAGCCAAGAGCCGGGGCAGACATCGCATTGGCGCGGCGGCGGGGTGATGTTGCAGCACATGCCAAAATCGTCGCTTGTGGCGGCAGAGGCAGGGTCGGGCGAAGGCGGGCTGTTGCAGCACACGGATATTCTGGCCGGTGAAGAAGGCGAAAACTGGAGCCGCGCGAATATCCTGCTGGACACGGTTGAAGAGCTGGAGCTGATCGGCCCATCGGTGGCGCCAACCGACCTGTTGGTGCGGCTGTTCCACGAAGAAGGCCCGCGGGCCTTTGATGCGCAGCCGGTGCGGTTTGGCTGCTCGTGTTCTGCAGATAAGGTGCGACAGTCCATGTCGATCTATTCTGCCAAGGATATCAGACATATGACCACGGACGAAGGCATCGTGACGGCGGATTGCCAGTTCTGCGGCGCGCATTATGAGCTTGATCCGCTGACCCTGGGGTTTGAGGCGAAAAAGGCCGATGGCGAATGATGAAACGCGTTTGCGCGGCGCACTGGCGCGCCCGGCGGGCGAATCGTCTGACTATGATCTGAACCCGGGGCTGGCGCTGCCTGCCGACCGGCCCTTGCGGGACGCGGCGGTGCTGGTGGCGGTGTGCGATGGCAAGGTACTGCTGACCAAGCGGTCATCGGCGCTGAAGCACCATCCGGGGCAGATTGCCTTTCCGGGCGGGAAGGTGGACGCGGGCGATGATGGTGCGGTGGGTGCCGCCCTGCGTGAAGCATGGGAAGAGGTGGGGCTTGCGCCGGGCAATGTGACGGTGCTGGGCGCGCTGCCCACGCATGAAACGGTGACAGGCTACCGCGTGACACCCGTTTTGGGCCTTGTCAGAGCCGCTTTTCAGGCCATTCCACAGGAATCAGAGGTGGCAGAGACGTTCTGGGTGCCGCTGTCACATGTGACGACGCCTGCCAATTTCGCCATCGAACAGCGGGAATGGCGGGGCGTCTGGCGGCGATACTATGCCGTGCCATGGGGCCCCTATTATATCTGGGGCGCAACAGCGCGGATCTTGCGCGGGCTGGCAGACCGGATGGGGCCATGAAGGTTTCGGGTGAATGGCTGGCATCGGCAGGGGTGCAGGCGGTGATGGCCGCGCTGACCGGGGCGGGGCATCAGGCGCTGGCGGTGGGGGGCTGCGTGCGCAATGCGGTTCTGGGTGCGCCCATCGCTGATGTCGATGTGGCAACGGATGCCGTGCCAGAAACAGTCACGAATATTGCGGAAAATGCAGCTTTCCGGGTGATCCCCACGGGAATTGACCATGGCACCGTCACGGTTCTGGCGCATGGCACGTCCATCGAGGTGACAACGTTCCGGCGCGATGTGGCAACCGATGGACGGCGGGCGGTTGTGGCGTTCAGCACGGACATTGCAGACGATGCCGCGCGGCGGGACTTCACAATGAACGCGCTTTACGCGCAGGCTGACGGCACGCTGGTTGACCCGCTGGGCGGCCTGCCAGACCTGCTGGCGCGGCGCGTGCGGTTTGTGGGCGAGGCAGAGGCGCGCATCCGCGAGGATTATCTGCGCATCCTGCGGTTCTTCCGTTTTCATGCCTGGTATGCCGACCCTGACCATGGAATTGACGCCGAAGGTCTGGCGGCCTGCGCTGCCAATTCCGCCGGGTTAGAGACGCTTTCGCGTGAGCGCGTGGGGGCCGAGATGCGCAAACTGCTTGCAGCACCGGACCCTGGCCCTGCGGTGGCGGCGATGGCGCAGGGGGGGGCGTTGGGGGCCATTTTGCCGGGTGTGGACGCGCGCTGGCTGCCTGTTCTGGTGCATCTGGAAAGGGCGGCACCGCCGCGCTGGCTGCGCCGACTGGCGGTTCTGGGTGGGCCAGAGGCCACTGACGCCCTGCGCCTGTCACGTGACGAACAGCGCGATTTGGCCCATATCAGAGACGCTTTGGCCAGCGATTACAGCCCAGCAGCAACCGGCTTTCTGTATGGCGCGACCTTGGCCAGTGACGCCGTCCTGCTGCGCGCGGCGATGCTGGAATCACCCCCGCCAGACGCATGGCAAGGCCAGATTGCGCGGGGGGCGGCGGCCCAATTTCCGGTCAACGCTGCTGATCTGATGCCGGCGCTGGAAGGTGGCGCACTGGGCGCGCGGCTGAAAGACCTGCAGGAACGCTGGCTGCGATCTGACCTGACGCTGACAAAGGCGCAGCTTTTGGGGTAGGGCACGGGTTTCCCTTGCCTGCCGCTTGCGCTATATGTGCGGCCCAAGGTCTGAGGCATGCATCATGTTCCGCTTCTTCGAAGACCTCGTCGACCCCTATGTCAGTTACGAGGAAACCGATACGCCCCCGCGTCGGCTTTGGCCGTTTCTGCGGGACTACGCGCGCCCCTTCAAAGGCGTTTTCGCGGCTACAGCCCTTTTGTCGATGATCGGCGGTTTCGCTGACATTGCCATGATCTGGTATGTCGGGCGGGTTGTTGACCTGATGGCGAACGCCTCACCCGCTGAAGTTTTGGCGGCGCATGGCATGGAACTCCTGCTGGTGGCGCTGGCTGTGCTGATCCTGCGGCCCGTCATCCTGGTGGGGAATGTGGCGCTGCTGCACAACACGATCCTGCCGAATTTCGGCACGATGATCCGCTGGCGCGCGCACCGGCATGTGCTGCGCCAGCCGGTGGGCTGGTTCGAATCTGATTTCGCGGGGCGCATTGCCAACCGGATCATGCAGACGCCGCCGGCGGCGGGTGACGCGGTGTTTCAGGTGTTTGACGCGGTGGCCTTTGCTGCCGTAACGGTGGTGGGTGCGGCCATCATGCTGACCGAGGCTGATCCGCGTCTGCTGCTGCCACTGGCCATCTGGATCGTGCTTTATGCAGCCCTTGTGCGCTGGACTATCCGGCGCGCGGGGCCTGCGGCGCAGGCCAGCAGTGATGCGCGGTCAGCGGTGACGGGGCGGGTGGTGGATGCCTACACGAATATCCACGCGGTCAAGCTGTTTGCGCACCATGACAGCGAAGTGGCCTATGCCAAGGAAGCAATCGAGCACGCGCGCGAGACGTTCAAAAAGGAAATGCGCATCGTCACCAAGATGGATTTCGCGCTGACGATGCTGAATGGCCTGCTGATCGTGGCGATCATCGGCTGGGCGATTGTGCTGTGGTATCAGGGCACGGCGAGCGTGGGCACGGTGGCTGCGGCAAGTGCGCTGGTCTTGCGGCTCAATAACATGACCTATTGGATCATGTGGGCGTTTACGTCGCTCGTGCAGGCGCTGGGTGTGGTGCAGGAGGGGATGGAGACGATCACCCATCCGATCGGCCTGGTCGATGCCAAGGGCGCAGGGGCGCTGAGCTTTTCCAAGGGGCTGATCGAAATACAGGACGTGTCGCACCATTACGGGCGCGGCTCGGGCGGTTTGCGCAATGTATCGCTTACTGTGAAACCGGGTGAGCGGATTGGCCTTGTGGGCCGGTCGGGCGCGGGGAAATCAACGCTCGTGAAGCTGATGCTGCGGTTTTACGATACGGAAAGCGGGCGGATTCTGATTGACGGGCAGGATATTGCAAAGGTGACGCAGGCATCACTGCGGGCGCAAATCGGGATGGTGGCGCAGGATAGCAGTCTGATGCACCGGTCGGTGCGGGACAACATCATGTACGGCCGGCCGGATGCGACAGAGGCGCAGATGATTGCGGCGGCGCGTCAGGCTGAGGCGCATGAGTTCATTCAAACGCTGGAAGACCCGGAAGGGCGGCGGGGCTATGACGCGCATGTGGGTGAGCGTGGGGTGAAACTTTCCGGCGGGCAACGGCAAAGGGTGACATTGGCGCGGGTGATCCTGAAGGATGCGCCGATCCTGATACTGGATGAGGCGACGAGCGCCTTGGACAGTGAGGCGGAAGCGGCGATTCAAGAGGCGCTTTATGGCGTGATGGCGGGCAAGACGGTGATCGCCATCGCGCACCGCCTGTCAACGATTGCGGCGATGGACCGGATCGTGGTGCTGGAGGACGGGGCGATTGCCGAGGAAGGCACGCATGCCGATCTGATCGCGCGCAATGGCGTCTATGCGCGGTTCTGGGCGCGGCAATCGGGCGGGTTCATCGGCATCGAAGAGGCCGCGGAATGAGCGCGCTGATGCGCCTTGGTGGCTGGATTGATGCATTCCGCCCGGCGGAAGGCCCGCCGCCGCAGGCGCTGGGGGCGTTCTTTCGCTGGTGCCTGCGGGGGTCTTGGCCCGCCTTGTGGGTGGCAGGACTGCTGTCATCGGTGGCGGGTGCGACCGAGGTGGTATCAGCGCTGATCCTGGGCTGGGTGATTGATGCCGCGCTGGACGCGGGGCCAGCGGCGTTTTTCACCGATCATCTGGCATTGCTGATCTGGTTCGTGGTGTTCTACCTGATCTTCCGCCCGCTGGCCTTTGCCGTTTCGGCTGCATCGAACAGCATCGTCATCGGGCCGAATGTGCTGCCCTTGGTCCTGTCACGCTTGCACCGCTGGACGCTGGGGCAGGCGGTAACGTTCTTTGACAATGACTTTGCCGGGCGCATTGCCACCAAACAGATGCAGGCGGCCCGCGCGGTGACGGATGTGGCGACCGAAGTCATCAACACGGTCTGTTTCGCGCTGGCGTCGGTGGTGGGGTCGGTCGTGTTTCTGATGGTGATTGACTGGCGCGTGGCCATGGCGCTGGCGGTGTGGCTGGTGGGTTATGTGCTGGTCATCCGGTTTTTCCTGCCGCGCGTGAAGGTGAATTCGGCAGCCCGCGCCGCATCACGCGCCATGGTGACGGGGCAGGTGGTGGACACGATCACCAACATCAAGACGGTCAAGCTGTTTGCCCATGCCGCGTTTGAAGACCGGGTGGCGCTGAACGCGATGGGCGTGTTTCGTGACCGTAGCCTTGAGTTTGGGGTGATCTCAACGTGGTTCCGCCTGTCACTGATGACGCTGGCAGGGGTGCTGCCGGTGCTGCTGATTGGCGGCGCGCTGGTTCTGTGGAGCGAGGGTGCGGCAACGGCGGGGGCGATTGCCGCCAGTGGTGCTATTGCGATGCGGATTGCGCAAATGTCGGGCTGGGTGAGCTTTACGCTGATGTCGATCTATACCTCGATCGGCGAGGTTGAGGATGGCATGCAAACCTTGGCGGTGCCGCATACGCTGGCTGATGCGCCGGATGCGGTAGACCTGCCGCGCGTGCAGGGTGAGGTGCGGTTTGACGGGGTTTCGTTCGGCTATGGGCGTGCGAAGGCTGGTGTCAGGGATGTGAACCTGACGATCCGGGCTGGAGAAAAGCTGGGGATCGTGGGGGCATCAGGGGCAGGGAAATCGACGCTCGTTTCGCTGCTCTTGCGGCTCTATGATGCGGAAACCGGGGTTGTTTCGGTGGATGGCCATGATGTGCGGCGCATCACGCAGGAAAGCCTGCGGCGGCAGATCGGCATGGTCACGCAGGAAACGGCAATGTTCAACCGATCAGCGCGGGACAACATCCTGTATGGCCTGCCCGATGCGACGGAAGCGGCGATGCAGGCGGCGGCAAAGTCGGCCGAAGCGGATGGGTTCATTGCAGGCATGATGGATCACAAGGGGCGGCAGGCCTATGATGCTTTCTTAGGTGAGCGCGGGGTGAAACTGAGTGGCGGGCAGCGGCAACGGATCGCACTTGCGCGGGCGTTTCTGAAGGACGCGCCAATACTGGTGCTGGATGAGGCGACGAGTGCCTTGGACAGTGAGGTTGAGGCGAGCATTCAAGATGCATTGAACCGCGTGATGCAGGGCAAGACGGTGCTGGCCATTGCGCACCGGCTGTCAACGATTGCGGCGATGGACCGGATCATCGTGCTGGAGGACGGGCGCATTGTTGAAGAAGGGTCGCACAGCGATCTTTTGGCCAAAGATGGGCTTTACGCGCGCTACTGGAACCGGCAGTCGGGTGGGTTCATCGGGGTGGACCAGAAGGAAGCAGCAGAGTGACATTTACAATTCTGCGGTTGGGCCATCTGGGCGATGGCGTGGCCGAAGGGCCGGTTTACGCGACGCAGGTGCTGCCGGGTGAGGTGGTGGATGGCACGCTGACAGGTGACAGGCTGACGGATATCCGCATTCTGACGCCTTCAGCAGATCGGGTGCGCCCGCCTTGCGTGCATGCGCGCACCTGTGGTGGGTGCCTGATGCAGCACGCGAGTGATGCATTTGTGGCGGATTGGAAGCTGGGCATTGTGAAGGGTGCCTTGGCGGGGCAGGGCTTGCAGGCGGATTTCCGGCCCATCATCACCTCACCGCCGAAATCGCGCCGCAGGGCAACCTTGACGGCACGCAAGACCAAGGCAGGCGCGCTGATCGGCTTTCACGCGCGCGGGTCTGATCTGCTGGTCGATGTGCCGCAGTGCCAGTTGTTGCACCCTGACCTGATGGCCACGCTGCCCGCGCTGACAGCGCTGACGCGGGTGGTTGGCTCGCGCAGTGGTGAAATCAGCTTTCAGGTCACGCGCACGCTAGCGGGGCCGGATGTGGTGATCACCGGGGCCAAACCGCTGGATGCGGCCTTGCGGCTTGATCTGGCGCGGATGGCTGAAACCTTTGGCCTGTCACGCCTGACCTGCGGGGATGAGGTGATTGCCCTGCGGGCAGCCCCCATGCAGCGGTTTGGCCGAGCGCTTGTAGCGCCGCCGCCGGGGGCGTTTTTGCAAGCCACCGAAGACGGCGAAAAGGCGCTTTTGCGCAGTGTCAGTGACGCTTTGGCTGGACCAATGCGCCGGATTGCAGATTTGTTCGCGGGCGTGGGGACGTTTGCCCTGCCCTTGGCTGAACGTGCCGAGGTGCATGCGGTAGAAGGCGAGGCCACGATGGTGGGCGCGCTGGAAAAGGGCTGGCGCGGGGCCGAAGGGCTGAAGCGCGTTTCAACTGAAGCGCGTGATCTGTTCCGCCGCCCGCTGGAGGCTGATGAATTGCGCGGCTTTGATGGCGTGGTGATTGACCCGCCCCGCGCCGGGGCCGAAGCGCAGACGGCGGTGCTTGCAGACAGCCGCGTGCCCGTGATTGCCGCAGTCTCCTGCAACCCGGTCACATTTGCGCGGGATGCGCGGGTACTGGTGGCAGGCGGCTATCGGCTGGACTGGGTACAGGTCGTAGATCAGTTCCGCTGGTCATCGCATGTGGAATTGGTGGCGCGGTTTTCGCGGCCCGCCAAAGGCTGATTCGCTGAAAGCCGTGTTCACATCTTTTGAAGCTGACGGTTTTTTGGTGTCTGGCGTCTAGGCAAATGGGCCTGAAAGCGGTATGCGCTAAGAAAAAAACAAGACCGGGGCAAGCATGCGGTTCATTCGGATTATCACCTTACTTTGCATCGCGCTTGTGCTTGCGTCATGCGGTAACGGCAGCAAATTCCGCACTTATAATGGGCCCGAGGTTACACAGATTCAGGTGCACAAGGCTGACCGGGTCATGTATCTTTTGCACGGGAACCAAGTGTTGCGCAGCTATGATATCTCACTTGGGTTTGCGCCAGTTGGCCACAAGCAAGTTGAGGGTGATGGCAGAACGCCCGAGGGGGCCTATCGCATCAATCGGCGCAATCCGAATTCTGCATATCACTTGTCGCTAGGGATTTCGTATCCCAACGCCGATGACGTTGCCTATGCACAATCGATCGGCGCCTCTCCGGGTGGTGATATCTTTATTCATGGCTGGTCAGAAGCCTTGGCAACCAGCCGCGACTGGACGGCAGGTTGCATAGCGGTTCGTGACCGCGAAATGGAAGAGATCTATTCCATGGTCAAGGATGGAACAGTCATCTTCCTGCTGCCGTGACTTACGTCCCGGAAACCAAGGTCCACCAGATCTTGCCGTTCTGCTCCTGAAACCAGGAAAAGCCCAGATTGCGGGCCTCGGGGGCCAGAATGATGGCACGGGTATCGGGCTGATTCATCCAGGCGGCGAGGGTGACCAGCTCGGTCTCGAAGGTTTCGGAAATCAGTTCACCCACGAGGGTGCCCTGGTAGCCTGTCCGCTGAACACGCACGAGCGGGGATGACGCATCAGAACCGAAATGCCAAGGACGGTTCTGCACCGACATGTCGCGGGAATGGGTTGCCGCTGCGGCCGTAAGTTGCGCGTTCAGCTGCATGGGCTGTACCCCGGCGGCAGACCGCAGGGTATTGACGGCATCAAGCAGCCGGAACGGGATTGCGTCCTGATTGGCGGCCGTAATCGGGTAAACCTGCGGCAATGGCTTGCCATCAGCGCCAAGCTGTACCTGCGGTGCAGGCGCACAGGCCGCAACCAAGGCCAAACCACCAAGCCCACCAATAAACGATCTTCTTTGCATGCTATTCTCACCTTGTCAGGCATGGCGCCCGCGCTTTGTCCTGTCATAGACAGATTTTAAAGCGTCTTCAAACCCTGCCGCGCAAGGATGTGCTGATTAACGCTTGTTTGATTTGCGGCCAGCGATTGCAAAGGTTATGTCAGGCATAATGTTTCAGTCATGCAGGAGTTGGCCATGGCACATGATCACGACCACACAATTTCCCGCCGCGCCCTGCTGGGCACTGCTGCTGCGGCGCTGGGCACATCTGCCCTTCCGGCGTTTGCGCAGAATGACGGCTCAACCGAATTCGTCGCACCCGCCACGGTGCAGCGCCACAATATCTCCAGCTTTCGGATGCTGAGGTGGCAAGATCACTTTGCCAATACCCGCAATGGTGCAATCCTTGTCGACATCACCTCGCGCGCCTTGCACTATTGGTCTGAAGATCAGTCGATCTACCGGCTTTACCCCACGTCTGTGCCGCTGTCCGATGATCTGACGCGCAAAGGCAGCACGTCGGTCGTGCAAAAGGTGGTGGCGCCAACGTGGCGGCCCACACCTTCGATGCGTGAACGCAATCCGGAATGGCCCGAGGTGGTTGAGGGTGGATCACCCGATAACCCGCTGGGTACCCATGCCTTGTACCTGAGCTGGACCTATTACCGCGTTCACGGCACGCATGACACGCGCAAGATCGGGCGGCGGTCTTCGAACGGATGTATCGGCCTTTATAATGAACATATTGCCGAACTGTTCGACTTGGCAAAGGTTGGCACGCAGGTCCTACTCATTTAGAATAGACACAACTATTTGCGGCAATGCGGGGGCGGTCTTACCGCCCCTTGTTGTTTGCAGGCTATGCGCAGCTGTGCCAAATTCCTGATAATTTCGCTTCAGGTGTTGCATTATTGACGACAGAACGGCTGCAAAGCTGGTGATTGAATCGGCTACGATTGCAAAGGCAGTTTCACCCGGATTACATGGTGGCCATGAGGATTTTGCTTGGGTGCATCCTGCCGCCTCTGAAATTCATGGGCCGGATGCGTTAACTGGAGGTTACTATGAAGAAAATCGCACTCGCAGCAGCATTCGCGCTGACCGCTTCGACCGCTTTCGCTGGCGGCCTGGCAGAGCCGATCACTGAAGAAACCGTTGTTGTGCAGGAAACCACGTCGTCTTCGGGCGGTGTTGTTGTTCCTCTGCTGATCCTGCTCGTGATCGCAGCAGCTGCAGCTGCCTGATTTCGGTCAGTTCAAATTCAAAAAGGCGGCAGGGAAACCTGCCGCCTTATTCTTTTGCCGATTTTCTTTTGCGGATGTCAGCTGCGCAGCCAGCCTGACAGATTATCTTCGATAACCGCGGTCAGGGCGGCGATATGGGCATCATCATCGTTCAGGCAGGGGATATAGGTGAACACTTCACCACCTGCATGTTCAAACGCTTCGCGAATCTCGCCGTTGATTTCTTCAAGGGTTTCAATGCAATCGGCCGAAAATGCAGGTGCCATGACGGCAATGCGCTTTTTGCCAGCCTTGGCCAATTCGGCCACATGTTCCACCGTGTAAGGCTTCAACCATTCTTCCGGGCCAAAGACGGATTGGAAGGTCACGTCGATTGACCCCTTTTCCCAGCCCAGACGTTCACGCAGCAGGCGCGTGGTCTTGGCGCATTGGCAATGGTAGGGGTCACCCTCCATCAGATAGCGTTTGGGCATGCCATGGTAGCTGGTCACCAGCACATCGGGCACATGGTCCAGGGCCGCATAGGCGCGTGTGACGGACTGGGCGAGTGCGTCAATATACAGCGGGTGGTCAAAGTATTCAGCCACGGTGCGCACGGCGGGCTGACGCTTTTCCTTCATCAGCGCGCGGAAGAACTGGTCATTGGCGGTGGCGGATGTGGCCCCGGCGTAATGCGGGTACAGCGGGAAGAACAGAATCTTCTCGCACCCGGCCTCGACCATCGCGCGAACGCGCGACTCGGTCGAAGGGTTTCCATAGCGCATACAAAAATCCACCATCACTTCACTGCCATGCAAGGCTTCAATCGCGGCCTTGACCTTGGCGGTCTGATCCTTGGTGATGGTCAGGAGTGGGCTTTCGTTCTTTTCGTGGTTCCAGATCAGCTTGTAATTGGCGCCCGAACTGAAGGGGCGTTTGGTCAGGATGATCAGTTGCAGCAGGGGCTGCCACTTCCAGCTGGCGTAATCAACCACGCGCTTGTCGGACAGGAATTCATTCAGATAGCGGCGCATTGACCAGTAATCATAATTGTCCGGCGTGCCGAGGTTGGCCAGCAGCACGCCGATCTTGGCGGGCTTGACGGCTGGGTGGTCGGCAGGTGCATGGGCAAGGCGGTTGTCCTGTTTGGGAACCGCGGGTGTGATGGCGTGGGTGATGCGCGTATCTTTGTTCATGCGCGTGGACATATAGGCTTATGGGCCGGGGTCAACCTTTGGGCAGGTTTTGCTGCACAGTGCCAAGCGCATCGGCCAGTTTTTGGGCAGCCGAGCCGGGCCGAAGCGGCTTTTGCTGGCTGTCATCAGGCGCCCAGCCGGTCAGGCAGATCATTTCGAAGGTGGCGGGGATCCGGCCATCCGGCTGGGAATATGTATGCACATAATGGCTGGCGGCGCGCGCCAGTACATCGCGCCGGGTCGGGCGGCGCAGTCGGGCGGCAAGTGCATTGCCTTCACCCATGGCACGCAGATCGCGCATCAGGTGCATGGCATCGCGGTACAGCACAGTGCGGGCAAAACTGTCGGCCACAGGCAAGGCAAAACCGGCGCGTTGCAGCAGGCCACCCAGATCCCTGATCTCACCCATCGGCAGCACGCGGGGCGACAGGCCGCCGGTGACTTCGGCCTCGGCCTGGGCCAGGCAGGTGCGCAGCTCGGCCAAGGTCTGCCCGCCGAACAGGATGCCCAAGAACAGTCCATCAGGCCGCAAGGCGCGGCGGCACTGCACAAGCTGGCCAACTGGATCATTGGCCCAATGCAGCGCAAGGGCATGGATGACCAGATCATGCGCCTGTGGTTGCAAGGCGAGCGTATCGTCATCGGCGATGATCGTGGCATCTGGAAAAGCGGCCGACCACACTGCCGGAAAACCTGTCACCACGGCTGGCGCTGTAAACGTTCTGTTAACCTCGATCAGTCTTTCCTGTACCTCAAGCACAACTTCGTCCTGCATGAACATCGCCGTCGCGCGGGCGCGGTTGCGGATCAGGGCGGGGCGATCAGTCAGGATTTGCATGGGGGCATACATGGCGGGGTGGCAATGAAACTGCAAGCGGCGCTGCGCCTGATCTATCCGCCGCAATGCCTGACCTGCGATGCGCAGGTGACCACGGATTTTGGCCTGTGCGGTGACTGCTGGCGTGACACCGCGTTCATCGGCGGGCTGGTCTGTGACCAATGCGGCGTGCCCTTACCGGGTGAGGAAACGGGCACAGCGGCGCAATGTGATGACTGCATCGCCATCGCGCGGCCTTGGGCGCAAGGGCGCGCGGCGCTGCTGTACCGCGAAAACGGGCGGCGCGTGGTGCTGGCACTGAAGCATGGCGACAGGCAGGATCTGGTGAAACCGGCGGGGGAATGGCTGATGCGGGCGGCAGGACCAATTCTTCGGCCAGGGATGCTGGTGGTGCCCATTCCGCTGCATTGGTTCCGGCTGCTGCGGCGGCGCTATAACCAGTCGGCCTTGCTGTCGGCCCGCGTGGCGCAACTTGCAGGGTTGGAACACTGCCCTGACCTGCTGCAACGCTACCGCCACACGCCATCGCAGGAAGGCAAAGGGCGGGATGCGCGGTTTGTGAACATGGCCGAAGCGCTGCGGGTGCACCCCCGGCAGGTGATGCGGTGCGAAGGGCGGCATATCCTGCTGGTGGATGATGTGATGACATCGGGGGCCACGCTGGCGGCAGCGGCAGAGGCTTGCCTTGCGTCAGGTGCTGCGAACATATCGGTTCTGACACTGGCACGCGTTGCGAAAGACGCATGAACACCTATAGTCATGGCCAAAGCAAAGGTCTTGGCCATGAAACCAGTCGAAATCTACACAACGCAAACCTGCCCCTATTGCCAGATAGCAAAGCGTCTGCTGCAAAAGAAAGGGGTGACCTATAAGGAAATCGATGTTGGTCGCCAGCCTGACCTGCGGGCCACGATGATGCAACGCGCGGGTGGCAGACGGACGGTGCCGCAGATATTCATCGGCGGGCAGCATGTGGGTGGCTGCGATGACCTGCATGATCTGGATGATGCCGGCCGGCTGGACACCATGCTGAAGGGCTGACATCAGATGCGCGTTGGCCTGTTGCAACTGACTGTGACCGACGATCCGTCAGAAAACCTGCCGGTGACGGTTGGATTGCTGCGTCAGGCTGTGGCCGAAGGGGCAGGCTTTGTGCTGACGCCTGAATGCACGAATATCCTGTCATCCAGCAGGGCCCATCTGCAGGGCACCCTGCACCCCGAAGGCAGCGATCCGACACTTTCCGTACTGCGGGATCAGACGGCGCATGCAGGGGTCTGGTTGCTGGTCGGGTCTTTGGGCGTAAAGACCGATGAAACAGATGGCCGCTTTGCGAACCGGTCTTTCCTTGTTGCGCCCGATGGCAGCATTGCTGCGCGCTATGATAAGATCCACATGTTTGACGTGAACGTGTCCGACAGCGAGGTTTACCGCGAAAGCGCCTCTTACCGGCCGGGTGGGCAGGCTGTTGTGGCGGATGCTGGCTTTGCGCGGGTGGGGATGACGGTGTGTTATGACGTGCGGTTTGGCCATTTGCACCGTGCCTTGGCACAGGCGGGGGCCGATATTCTGACGGTGCCTGCTGCGTTCAATCACATCACCGGTGCGGCGCATTGGGAGGTTTTGCTGCGGGCGCGCGCCATTGAAACAGGATGCTATGTTCTGGCACCCGCCCAAACCGGTTTTCATGCCGAACGCCACGGCAAAGGGCGGCATACGCATGGGCACAGTCTGGTAATCTCGCCCTGGGGTGAGGTGGTGGCAGATGGCGGGACAGCGCCGGGCGTGGTGCTGGCTGATCTGGATATGGCGCAGGTGGCAGCGGCCCGGCACCGCATCCCGTCGCTGGCGCATGATAGACCATTTGACGCACCATGAATGAAAAGGCCGAAGATATTGCCGTGGCGCTGTTTGGTGAGCTGTTCATGGCAGATCAACTGGCGCGGTCGCGCCTGTCAAAGGTGCTGCCCAAGGGGATGGAGCTTTCGCACTTTGGGGTGCTGAACCATCTGGCAGGATTATCGGAAGAGCGCACGCCCGCACAGCTTGCCAAGGCGTTTCACGTCACACGCGGGGCGATGACAAACACGCTGGCGCGGTTGGAGTGGGCCGGACATGTGCATATCCGGCCCGATTGGGATGATGCCCGCAGCAAGCTGGTGGCGATCAGCCCGTCGGGGCGGGCCGCGCGTGATGCCGCTGTGGCGGTGATCTCACCCGTGATCGGCGAAGTGGTCAAATCTCTGGGTGCTGAAAGGGTACGCGCGGTGCTGCCGGTTCTGCGGGAACTGCGGACGCGGTTCGAAGATGAATAAGCCGGGCAAAGGCAAATGGCACTGAACCGGAATACGCCGCTGCGCGTGCCATTGCACTATGCGCGCTGGGCCTGGCGGTTTCTGTACGGCCTGTGGGCACGAACTGACCGGGCCGAGCTTGGCCTGATTGCGGCGGGTGTGGCCTTTTTCGGCTTTCTGGCGATTTTTCCGGCCATCGCGGCAGTGATTGCCATCTGGGGCTTTGCTGCTGATCCGTTGGTCTTGCGGGCGCAGATTGTGCCATTGCAGCAGTTTCTGCCAGCTGATGCCTATACGCTGCTGTCCTCACAGGTAGAGGCGCTGATCTCTTCGAATTCCCGGACCTTGGGCCTTTCAACCTTGTTGTCGCTGGTGTTTGCCCTGTGGTCGGCGCGGGCAGGGGTGGCGGCGTTGATCCGGGGTCTGAACGCCATTCATCATCTGCCAAACCGCTATGGCGTATGGCACCAGTTGCGGGCCATTGTGCTGACGTTGCTTCTGATCCTGCTTGCACTTTTTGCAATGGCGGCGGCTGTGGTCGGGCCGCTGGCCATTCGGTGGTTGCCAGTGGGCGGGCTGCAGGCACTGGCACTGGAAAGTGCGAACATGCTGCTGGGGTTCTTGTTCGTCACACTGGCTATCGGGCTTATTTACCGGCTGGGGCCCAATGCTGCCAAGGCGCCGCCCCTGTTTACACGGGGGCTGTTCATAGCGCTTGCACTGTGGGCGCTGGTGTCACGCGGGTTTGTGATCTACCTGGCAAATTTCAACGCCTATAACGAGATTTACGGATCAATCGGTGCGATTGTGGCCCTGTTGATGTGGTTTTACCTGTCGGCCTATGCTGTCTTGCTGGGTGCGGCCTATGACGCCGAACAAAGAACCCGCAGCCGGTTCTAATAGTCTTTCTCCAGAAACACGCCAATGCCGGTTTCCCCTTCAGAGGACACGCTGCCACGCACGGTCAGCCTGTCTGTGACATCAAGGTTCAGGGTAACTGTGCTGCGGCCCTGCTGATCAACCTCGATCTCGGTGTAGGTATTCTGCGAGATGTACTTGCCAGCTGTCAGGCTGGTTTCGCCATTCTCGGCGGTCGAGATATCAAGGTCGTCCAAGCCGATGCCCCGGCGCAGCTTGGCCATCAGCCCTTCACCACCCCGACCGGCAAGTGTAGCCACAGCCCCGGCCAATTGGGCGGCCTGAAACGCTGAAAGCGTGTTCAGCGCGCGGCCGAACAACAGACGCGACAGCACTTCCTCTTCGGGCAATTCCGGGTTTGAGGTAAAGCTGACCTGCGGGTCGCTGACATTGCCCTCAACCAGCACTGATGATGTGATGCCATCGCTTTCATTTGATGCAAGAATGCGCAGATCGGGTTCAAAACTGCCGGTCAGCCGCAGTTCTGCCTCGGATAGGTTCAGGCGTTTGCCCAAGATATCAAGGCGGCCACGGATCAGGGTAAATGCCCCGTCAGGGACGACATCGGATGTGGTGCCGCGCAGGCGCAAGGTTCCACCAAGTTCGGCATCCAGACCACGCCCACGTACAAACAGGCGGTTTGGTGCGGAAATTTCCAGGTCAAGCGGATAGGCGCGCCCGTTGCCAGCGCCGTTTGTGCCGGTGCCACTCGCCCCCGCGATCAGACCGGCAAAAAGGCGGGTCTGGCGGCTGGCGGTTGTTTCATTGACATGCACAAGTCCGGGAATGGTGCCGATACCGGCAAAGCTGCCGTTTGGCACGCGAATTTCGGTTTCGATCAGGGCTAGGCGGCCGGCAATCGCAGCGCCGCCTGCCAGAGGTCCGCGGATGGTAACAGTGCCATTCCCGCGGGTCTGAAACAGTTGCGCATCGCGCAGGCTGATATTGATCAGCGTGGCCGTCAGATCTGCATCAAAGGGCGCATCGGCGCTGACGGTGCCTGCCATGCGCACCTGCCCCCCTGTTGACAGGGCGGCATCGGCAGACAAATTCGCGCGGCCGTTTGATACGGTGGCCGTTGCGTTCATATCCGTCAGCGCGAAAGGCAGATCAGCTGAAGCATAGCGGCCATTGGTCAGCGTGGCCCGGCCTGACAGTGACAATGTTTGCAGCGGGCCATTCAGCGCCAGATCAAAGCCAAGCGCACCAGAAAGAGTGCCCGGATCAATCAGCACATTGGCAAGGCCAGCTTGGGCCTGCCCTGCAATATCCATGTTGGCGCTGCGGTAATCTGGTGACAGTGAACCGGCGATTGTCGCATTGATGCCGCCGGGCCCATTGGCCCGCAGATCAAGTCTGGTGCCGGCGGCGGTTTGGGTCACATCGCCTGCCAGGGTCACGGGTCCCGGAAAATCAGGCAGGATCAATGCCAGATTGGCAAGACGCGCTGTCACATCGAGGTTGCGCTGCGCCCCGTTGACCGCGCCTGTTGCAGATGCTGTCAGTTGCGGGTTTTCCAGGCGCGCGCGGTCGATCTGGACAAGGCCATTGTCCAGACGCAGCACAGCCGAAACCGTGCTGCGCCCGGCCAGAACGCGGTTCAGCTCGACTTGGCCCAAACCTAGGTTTGATGCCGTGCCGTCCAGCGTAACCTGCCCGGCTTCAGTGGTGCCCGCAAAGCCTGCTTGCGCTGATAGCGCACCGCTGTAACTGCTGCCCAGAACCGACAGGTCAGGCAACTGCAGATCAGCGGTCAGCAAATGGCCTGCCACCGGATCAACCCGTCCGGAAATGACGGCTGACAGGTTGCGGGCGGAAAAGTTCAGTGCGTCAAGGTCAACCCCGCCATCGCGCAGACTGCCCCGCAACCGGGTTTCTGATGTGCCGGACAACAGGCTGTCAACCTCGGGCACGCCAATCCCAAGGGCCGTGCCGGTGCCCTGCAAGGTGAAGGTGCCTGTATCCAAGGGGCCCTGATAGGTGGCAGAGCCTTGCATCCGGCCGGTGAATTCGGGGCCAAGAACAGACAGGTCGGTAAAATCCAACGTGGCTTCAAGCGCAGTGTTGGTGGTGGCAACGGTGCCAGAGGCGCGCGCTGTCAGGGTGCGGGCCGCCAGATTCAGATCGCGAATGGCAAGGCCTGCCTCATCGCGGCGCAGATCGGCGGTCAGGCGTGACGGGCCGCGCAGCAGGTTATCAAGCGTGTCTATTCCCAGGGCCAGGTCACGTCCTGCAAAGGTGATCTGGCCATCAAAAGAACCGCCAAGCGGTGTGTAGGTTCCATTGACGGTTGCATGGCCAGACCCTGCCAGCGCAAGGCCAGCCAGCCCGGCATAGCGGGAAAAATCGGCAGCGCTGATGGTGATGCGACCCGTGGTGTTCAGGCCTGTTGACAGGCCAGCAACTGCGGCATGGGCGATAATGTCAAACCCGTCACCTGTTACGGTCAGGCTGGGAATTTGCATGGCATCACTGGCGGATTGCCAGTTCAGCGCAGCCTTGCCGGCTATTGTCGGGCCAAGGGCAGTGGCCAGCGCCGGATCACGCGGGGCAATGCCGGATGCGGCATAGGCAAAGCTGGCGTCAAGCTGATTGCCATCTGCGGTGCGCGCTATCTGGCCAGCGCCGGTCAATGTCAGGCTATTGGCGGCGAAGTCAGGTGTGGCAAAGCCGTCAAGGTTGAAATCAGCCTGCCAATCGGCACTGCGCGCGGCATCAAACGCAATCGACAGTGTGGCCCTGTCAAGGCGGGTTTCAGGTAGATCAGCCAGAGGCAACAATATGGCAATACCGTCCGGGTCGGCCATTGTGCCTTGCAGCAGAAGGGTTTGTGGCAGGCCGTCCGGGGCAAGGGTCAGGTTGCCTGTCAGGTTCAGCACCCGCGTCGTCACCTGCAATTCCGTCAGGGCCAGCGCACCTGCAGGACTGCGGGCCCCCACCAAGCGCAGGCTGACATCATCACCAAAGAAGGCGGCATAGGCAGGCAGGAATAACGGTGCGGGATTACCGTTCAATGTGGCAGTGAAGGTTTGGGTCGCATCATCTGTCTGGCCCAGCACCACCTCACCGGCAAGGCGGCTGATGCCGTCTGTGCGCAGGTCTATGTCAGCGGCAAAATCGGCAAGGGTTCCGGCGCCCGCGATGGATGCCTGCACCGCCGGTGCGCCGGGCAGCCCCAGCAGCGTGGCCGCAAGCCCGCCCTCGGCCTCATCCGCCCGCAGATCAAGCGTCAGCGCACCAGTCGCATTGGCATATGCACCCGTCAGCGCCAGCGTGCCCAACGTACCATCGATGCGTTCCAGCACCAGATCGGCTTGCCCTTCACCGCCTGCAAGCTGGGCTGATGCCAGCAGCCGCCCGGTGACAGGTTGGCCAAGAAAAGCAGGGCCCAGCGTGATGCGATCGGCTGCAATCTGATCAATTGAAACTGAAACCGGCAAATCCGGCAAAGCAAAGGCCGTCGCCTCGGGCGTGGGGGCATTGTCATCAATGATGGGCGCGCGGTCTATGGTGATGGTATCGGCTGACAGTTCCGATACCGACAGCGCACCTGAAAACAGGGCAGATCGGCTCCAGTCCAGGGTCACGCCGGTCAGTGTCAGCCAGACACCCTGATCATCGGCAATGGTCAGGCGTTCAATCGTGGCCGTGGAAGACAGCGCACCCGCAAAGCCCGTGATGGTGACCTTCCGTCCGGCCCCTGACAGGTTATCTTCCAGAAAGGCTGTCAGATAATCCCGGTCTGTATCGGCTTGCACGGTTGCAGTCTGTGCAGCGGCGGCCATGGGCAGGGCGCACAGGGCGATGATGCCAAGCGCGCGCATCAGAAAGATTGCCCAATGCCGACGTAAACCTGCACGCCATCGCCGGTATTGCCGCGCACGGGGGCTGCCACATCCAGCCGTATAGGGCCAAAGCCCGTGGCATAGCGCAGGCCCAGCCCGGCCCCTGCGTGCCAGTCACTGCTGGAGTCGGCAAAGCCCGAAATGCCGACGCTCCCTGCATCCACGAACCCCACAACACCGATCCTTTCGCTGACGCGGACCCGCGCCTCAAGCGAGGTTGCTGCAAAACGGGTGCCACCTGTGCTGAACGACGTACCGCTGCGCAATACGTTCACACCAAGCGACTGGTAGGGTTGCCCGCGCACGGTGCCGCCGCCGCCGGAATAGAACAGATCATCGCGCGGGGTACCCAGCAGCCTGGCCCCGTAAATCGCGCCCATTTGCAGGCGGGCGGCCAGAACCAAGCGGTTGTCAGCCCCGAACCCTTGGTAAATGCGGCCATCAAAGGCAAGGCGCGCGCCTGAATCGGTGATGCCAAAACCCTGCCAGGGCTTGATTTCGGCATCAATGTAGAAGCCGCGCGTTGCATCCGTAGGGCTGTCGCGCCTGTCCCATGTCACGCCAAGAGGCAGGCCAAGGTTGCGATACAGAAAATCACCGGAATCATCTCTGCCGCTAAGGTAATCATATTGCAGGCCGACACGCGCGGTCAGAGTGCGGGAAAAGATGTGATTGAACCCAAAGCCGATGGTAGCACTGTTGGCGCGGTAATCCTCTTCATCGACATGGGCGATGGCGGCATTCAGGCCAAGGGTGGTGTCGGCGGTCAGCGTGGCAGGGCGGTCAAGCGTGACGCCAAGCGAATAGTCCACGCCGGATGTCTGTGCGCCGATATTGGTAATCTCGGTATCAATGGTAAACCGTTCAGCACCCCCCAGCAGATTGCGGTGCAACCAGTAGCCAGACAAAGTCAGCCCTTCAAAGCTCGCGATTTCGGCGCCGATCGAATAGCGCTTTGGCTTTTCCTCTGACAATTCAGCCGTGATCCCAACCAGATCCGGCGCAATGATCGCTGCATCTTCGGACAGGACCACAGAGCGGAACACACCTGTCCGGCGCAACCGTTCTGCGGCAAGAGCCAGCTCTTCGGGCGAAAACACCTCGCCTTCGGGCAGACCTGCAATCTTGCGCGTGCGGCGTTCGGACATGCGTGTGAGGCCATTCACGGTCAGCGGGCCAAAGCGCAGGCGCGGGCCGGGGTCAAGCGTGACCTCGGCTGACAAGGTGGCGTTGTTGTGATCGGCGACGATGTTCTGCCCTGAAGGACTGGCCTTGGCGTGGCCCAGATTGCGCCAGCCATCAACGGCCGCCCCCACGGCATCCTGCACAAGGCCACTTTCGGCCGGAAGGCCTGTGCGAAAATCAGGTGGCAAGGTTGTGCCGGGGGCCAGCGGGGCCACCGTCGCACGGGAAAAGGCAAAGCGGGGGCCCGGGTCAACGGTAACCGTCACAGTGTCAATCACGGCGGGCGCATCAAGCGGGGCAATGGCACCTGCCTCACGTCCGTTGATCTGCACACGGATGACCGGGGCAAAATAACCCTTGGCGTAAAGTGCGCCGATCAGGCGCGCATATTCCCCACGGGCCGCTGCGAACAAATCTTGGGCTGTCGTCTCGCCTGCATTCTGCGTGGCCAGCAAGACCGAGGCACGGCGCAGGTCATCTGCAAGATCCTCATCCCCGGAAATGACGGAAAATCCAACACGATCAAATGCAAAGGCCGAAGGTGTCAGCGCAACAGCTGCGGCAACTGCCAAACCATGTGCCCAACCGGACCACCACCTGTTGCGCAAACCACCAGCCCCCGCTTCCATCTGTGGATTTTATGCCAGTTTGGTCGGACAAGGGCAATTGGCGCGCGGCGCCTTCGGCGGAAACACTTCGTGACCCTGTCAGCGCTGCGGGTTTACTGTGCAGCAATCTCGCGGGTTGGCGCATCACGCACGGACATCAGGCAATTGTCGGTAAGGGCTGACAGCGCCATTGCGGCGGCCCCATGCGCCCACAGCATTTCGCCCCAGGCATGAATCTCGATCGGTGGCAGAGGGCGTCCGGTGTTCAGGGTATGGGCCTTCATTTCGGCCAGCGTGTCGGCGGCATAAAGGTAATCAAACCGCATCCTTTCGCCCGACAGGATGATCAGCGCGGGGTCAAACAAGTTGACGACATTGGCCAGGCCCAACGCCAGATAGCGCCCTGCACGGCGAAAGATGGATCGGGCCGACTGGTTGCCTGCCTTGGCGTGGTCATACAGGCTTTCCAGCAGAATGCTCATTGACTGGCCGCCCTTGTTTGTCCAGTCCAGCGCAGTGGTCGCCTCGCGCGCAAGGGCATAGTCGGCGACATAGGCTTCAAGGCAGCCACGTTGGCCGCAACGGCAAAGCGCACCATCCAATTGCACCTTGGTGTGGCCCAGTTCCATGCCAAGCCCTTGGGCCCCCCGGTAAAGCCGATGATTGATGACAAGGCCCATGCCAAGCCCGTATTCGATGGTGACAACCGCAAAATCCGACCGCGACCGCCCGGCCCCGAACCACAGTTCAGCCAGGGCGCACAGGTTGGCATCGTTGTCGATATGCACGGGCAGCCCAAGACGGCTGGCAATGGCGGCGACGGCCGGAACATTGCGTTCACGCAGCACCGAAGACCAAAGCGCCACGCCTGCAGCGCTGTCGATATGGCCGGGCAGGGCAACCCCGACCCCCGACAAATCGCTTCGCGCCGTGCCCGCCTTCTGACAGACAGAGTCCAGCAAGCCTTCGATGGCATCAACCAGTTCTGTCAGTGTCATCGACCTTGGCTGCCGTTCTGCGTGGTGGTCGGCAATCAGGCGGCCCGAGAAATCGACGATCACGGCCGACATGTCACGGTCACTGACCTTAAGCCCGGCCACCAGATGTGCAGATGCGCGCACACCCAGCGCCACAGCCGGGCGGCCACGCCCGGATTCACCATCGCGCGGGGCGGCGATTTCTTCGATCAGGCCCATATCGATCAGTTCGCCTGTCAAGGTGGTGACCGATGCCGGACTGACACCCAGCTCTTTGGCCAGCTGCACGCGGGCGATCTGGCCGGCCGCACGAATACGATCAAACACCTGCTGACGCAAAGGGCGCATTGTTTCGGACAGCGGGGGAATCAACGGCCCGCAGCCAGGCTGCGTGTTATCCTCCCGATCCTGATGCACCTGCAGCGTCATTATTTCGGCTTTCAAACTAAAAAATGGCCAGCTCGCTGACGAAAAGCAAGAAAATCGCTGCGTTGCAGCAATAAACGGATGCTTTTCTGAGCAGACCAAGCATTGCCTGCAATTTTTATTTTGACAACTGAAATTAATCGCGGCTAGTTTTCCGGCGTGCCGACGAATCCGTCGGACCGGCCATGCATTGGCCGTATGTTTGGGAGGACTACAATGCGGAATGCAATTATCGCCGCCGTGCTTGCGACGGTTGGCTTTTCGTCGGCAGCTTTGGCTGAAGGCAAAGTCATCGGTGTGTCCTGGGCGCAGTTCCAGGAAGAGCGCTGGAAGATTGACGAAGCAGCAATGAAAGCTGCCATTGAAGCTGCGGGCAACACCTATGTGTCGGCTGACGCGCAGGCTTCGGCTGAAAAGCAGCTGTCGGACATCGACGCGCTGATCGCACAGGGTGTGGACGCGCTGGTCATCAACGCCTGGGACAAGGACGCCATCGGGCCGGCCATCGAGAAAGCCGCTGCCGAAGGTATTCCGGTCGTCGGCTACGACCGCCTGATCGAAGATGACCGCACGTTCTATCTGACGTTCGACAACGTCGGCGTGGGCCGGATCATTGCTGAGTCGGTGTTCGCAGTGCAGCCCAAGGGCAACTACGCGATCATCAAGGGTGACCCAGGCGATCCGAACGTCGGCTTCCTGCGTCAGGGCATGGAAGAAGTGATCGGCGCAGCTGTGGCTGCCGGCGACATCACGATTGTTGGCGAAGTGAACTCGGACGGCTGGAAGCCAGAGAATGCACAGACCAACATGGAACAGATCCTGACCGCAAACAACAACGCGGTTGACGCTGTTCTGGCACAGAACGACGGTATGGCCGGTGGAGCAGCTGCTGCACTGGGCGCACAGGGCCTGAACGTGCCACTGGGCGGCCAGGACGGTGACCTTGCAGCTATCAACCGTGTTGCACGCGGCACCCAGACCGTTTCGGTGTGGAAAGACGCGCGTCAACTGGGTAAGGCCGCAGGCGAAATCGCTTCGGCTTTGGCTGATGGCGCAGCGCTGGACAGCGTTCCAGGTGCGACCAAGTTCTCGGGTGGTGAGAAGGGCATTGAAATGAATGCCATCCTGCTGAACCCGACGCCAATCACCCAGGAAACGCTGGGCATTGCGATCGACGCTGGTCACATCTCCAAAGAAGCTGCCTGCGAAGGCGCTGTCGAAGGTCTGGCTGCTTGCCAGTAATCTGACCTGATCTGTCGGCGCCGCTGGTCAACAGCGGCGCCGGTTTCCTTTACAAGCGGACGGTCCATTGCCCGACATGCGGGCAGCTTTCCACGCGAAACCGCGTGCGACTGGCGCATGGCCCACCGCCCTCTCTTATTCCGGACGAGGATATGACCGACACATCGCAATCCGCAACGCCGCAGAACCCGAACGAATCTGCGTTTCGCCGTTTTCTGCGCAACACAGAGATTGATCCGCGCCTTCTGGGCATGATCGGCGCACTGCTGCTGATCTGGTTCGCGTTCGAGGCCTATTCGGCAATTGTGCTGGGGCGTCCGTCCCTGCTGCTGGGTGCATCACAGGCCGAGGCGAACGGGTTCCTCACGCCACGCAACCTGTGGAACCTGTCGGTGCAGACGGCCTATATCGGGATCATGGCGACGGGGATGGTGCTGGTCATCATCACGCGCAACATTGACCTGTCGGTCGGGTCGATCATGGGCATGGTCGGCATGTATATGGGCCTGTTGCAGGTGGAATACCTGACGCCGGCACTGGGGCTGGGGCATCCGTCGATCTGGATCATCACGGTACTGTTCGGCATCACCATGGGCGCGCTGATCGGGGCGTTTCAAGGCACGCTGATCGCGTTTCTGAACATTCCGTCTTTCATCGTGACGCTGGGTGGTTTGCTGGTCTGGCGCGGTGCGGCCTTCCTTGTGGCGGGCGGCAAGACGATTGCGCCGCTGGATGAAACCTATGCGCTGATCGGGGGCGGTTCATTCGGCGCGCTGGGGCGCACGGGCAGCTGGATTTTCGCGGTCATCGCCTGCGTGTTCGTGATCTGGGCATTTCTGAGCGGGCGCAAGGCGCGGGCCTCGCACGGCTTTGTGCAGCGGCCGGTATGGGCCGAAACCTTTGTGATCGGGCTGGTCTGTGCCGTGATCCTGGGTGCGGCGACGGTGGTGAATTCCTACATCTGGCCCAAGGGCAACATCGAAAAATACTATGCAAGCATCGGGCAAGAGCTGCCGGAATGCGCCAAGGACAGTGCGACGATCTATCAGGATGTCTGCGCCAGCTTTGGCCATGGCTTTGCCTTCCCGGTGATGATCCTGATCGCGGTGGCCATTGCGATGACGGTGCTGATGACGCGCACGCGGTTCGGGCGTTATGTCTTTGCCATCGGTGGCAACCCCGAGGCGGCGGCGCTGTCAGGCATCAACACGCGGGCGATGACGGTCAAGATCTTTACGCTGATGGGCGGGCTTGCGGGCATTGCGGCGGTGATCGGTTCGGCGCGCCAGAACAGCGCCACGAACGCCATGGGCAACCTGGACGAGCTGTATGTGATCGCGGCAGCCGTTGTGGGCGGCACATCGCTGGCAGGTGGTGTGGGCACGATCTATGGGGCGATCATCGGGGCGCTGATCCTGACATCGTTGCAGACGGGGATGGTGCTGATCGGGTTTGGTGACGGGTCATATCAGCGGATCGTCATCGGGATTGCGCTGGTTCTGGCCGTGTGGCTGGACATCGTTTACCGCAAACGCATCAAGTAAGGGGCAAAGACCATGACTGACAGAACGGGAACCCCGCTTGTAGAACTGCGTGACATCTCGATTTCCTTCGGGGGGATCAAGGCGGTTGATCATGTGACGGTCGATTTGTATCCGGGCGAAGTGGTGGGCCTGTTGGGCCACAACGGCGCGGGCAAATCGACGCTGATCAAATGCCTGTCAGGGGCCTATCGCAAGGATGCGGGGCAGATCCTGATCAATGGCAAAGAAGTGGATATCACCGATCCGCGTGATGCGCGGGCGATGAATATTGAAACGATCTATCAGACACTTGCGCTGGCAGATAACCTGGATGCAGCGTCAAACCTGTTTCTGGGGCGCGAGCTGGTGAATTCCTTTGGCATGGTGAACGATTCCGCGATGGAAGCGGAAACGCGCAAGATCATGCACCGGCTGAACCCGAACTTCCGCAAGTTCAACGTGCCTGTCAGCGCGCTTTCGGGCGGGCAGCGGCAATCGGTGGCCATTGCGCGGGCGGTGTATTTCAACGCGAAAATCCTGATCATGGATGAACCGACGGCAGCGCTGGGTCCGCATGAGACGCAGATGGTGTCTGACCTTATTCAGGAACTGAAGGCGCAGGGTCTGGGGATCTTCCTGATCGAGCATGACATTCACAACGTGATGAAGCTGTGCGACCGGGCGGTGGTCATGAAGAACGGCCAACGCGTGGGCACGGTGAATGTGAAGGATGTGACGGATGAAGACATCCTTGGCATGATCATCCTCGGGAAAAAACCGCCGCAGGCCTATTGATATGTTCATCGGGCTTGATCTGGGCACATCAGGGCTGAAAGGCATTCTGATTGATGACACACAGCGCGTGCTGGCCGAGGCTGTGGCACCGCTGAACGTATCACGCCCGCATGACGGCTGGTCAGAGCAGGCACCGGCTGATTGGATTGCAGCGGCCGAAACAGTGATGGATCAGCTGGCGGCGCATGGTCTGGGCCGGGTGCAGGGCATTGGTCTTTCAGGCCATATGCACGGGGCCACCTTGCTGGACGCAGCGGATGAGGTGTTGCGCCCGTGCATCCTGTGGAACGACACGCGCAGCCATGTCGAGGCGGCGGAAATGGATGATGATCCGCTGTTCCGGCGGGTCACGGGCAACATCGTGTTTCCGGGCTTTACGGCACCAAAACTGCTGTGGGTGCAGCGGCATGAACCGCAGGTCTGGCAGCGTGTGGCCAAGGTTCTGCTGCCGAAAGACTACCTGCGCCTGTGGCTGACGGGTGAACACGTTGCCGAAATGTCTGACGCGGCGGGCACAAGCTGGCTGGATACGGGCGCGCGCGACTGGTCGGATGATTGTCTGGCAGCCACGGGGCTGACGCGGGCGCAGATGCCGCGTCTGGTGGAAGGCTCGCAGGTTTCGGGCACCTTGCGGGGGGCTTTGGCCAGCCGTTGGGGCCTTTCGGCATCGGTCGTGGTGGCAGGCGGGGGCGGTGACAACGCGGCCAGTGGCGTGGGTGTGGGCGTGGTGCGGGCGGGCGATGCGTTTGTATCGCTGGGCACGTCGGGTGTGCTGTTCGCGGCAAATGATGGCTATCAGCCTGATCCGGCAACGGCAGTGCACACGTTCTGCCATGCGCTGCCGAACACATGGCACCAGATGGGGGTGATCCTGTCGGCCACGGATTCGCTGAACTGGTATGCCGGGCTGGTGGGGGAAAGCGCATCGGCGCTGACAGGTGCCTTGGGTGCGCTTCACGCGCCGGGCAAGGCGATGTTCATGCCCTATCTGGGCGGTGAGCGGACGCCATTGAACAACGCGGCCATCCGTGGCGCGTTCTTCGGGCTGGAACATGCAACGGACCGCACGGCAGGCACACGCGCAGTGCTGGAGGGCGTGACCTTTGCCATAAGGGACTGCCGCGATGCGCTGGCCGCCACGGGCACGCGGGTTGAACGCCTGCTGGCGGTGGGCGGGGGATCGCGGTCTGACTACTGGCTGGCGGCCATTGCGACGGCGCTGAATTGCCCGGTGCAACTGCCGGTGGCGGGTGATTTCGGCGGGGCCTTTGGTGCTGCGCGCCTGGCCATCATGGCGGCGACGGGGGCAGGGGCCGAGGTGGCCAGCCTACCACAGATTGCACGCACGGTTGATCCGGTGCAGGCTTTGACTTCATCATTCAACGAAAGCCATGCGCGGTACCGCGCGGCCCAGACAGCATTGAAAGGCATATCATGACCGATTTCTTCAAAGGCATTCCGCAGATCAAATTCGAAGGCATGGAATCGACCAACGAATTCGCCTTCCGCCATTACGACCCGGATGAAGAGATCATGGGCAAGCGGATGGAGGATCATCTGCGCTTTGCGGTGGCCTATTGGCATTCCTTTGCATGGCCGGGGGGTGACCCGTTTGGCGGGCAGACGTTTGACCGGCCATGGTTCGGCGACAGCATGGCGCTGGCCAAGATGAAGGCGGATGTGGCGTTCGAGATGTTCGATATTCTGGGCGTGCCGTTCTATGCGTTCCACGATGCGGATGCGCGTCCGGAAGGCGAGACATTCGCCGAAAGCCTGCGTAACCTTGAGGAAATCGTTGATTACCTTGGGGAAAAGCAATCCAGCCACAAGGCGAAATTGCTGTGGGGCACGGCGAACATGTTCAGCCACAAGCGCTGGATGTCAGGGGCGGCCACGAACCCGGACCCGGAGGTTTACGCCTATGCAGCGGCCACGGTGAAGGCGGCGCTGGATGCCACGCACAAGCTGGGCGGGCAGAACTATGTGCTGTGGGGCGGGCGTGAGGGTTATGAGACGCTGCTGAACACGGACCTGAAGGCGGAACGCGCGCATGCGGGGCGCTTCTTGCAACAGGTGGTGGATTACAAGAACAAGATCGGCTTCAAGGGCACGATCCTGATCGAGCCAAAACCGCAGGAACCATCAAAGCACCAGTATGATTACGACGTGGCGACGGTTTACGGCTTCCTCAAGGATTTCGGGCTGGAGCGCGAGGTCAAGGTGAACATCGAACAGGGCCATGCGATTCTGGCGGGCCATTCGTTTGAACACGAAATTGCGACGGCTGCAGCACTGGGGATTTTCGGATCAATCGACATGAACCGGAACGATTACCAGTCCGGCTGGGATACGGACCAGTTCCCGAACAACCATGCGGAAAAGGCTGTGGCGTTCTATGAAATCCTGCGGGCGGGTGGTTACACCACGGGTGGCACGAACTTTGACGCGAAGATCCGGCGGCAAAGCCTTGACCCGGAAGACCTGATCCTTGCGCATGTGGGCGGGATGGATACCTGCGCACGGGCGCTGAAGGCGGCGGCCTATCTGCTGGAGGATGGTCTGCTGGAGGATGCGCGGAAAAAGCGTTACGCGGGCTGGGAACGTGAAGGCGCGCAAGGCATGCTGATGCAGCCGCTGGAAGTGATCGCGCAGGCGGTGATTGATGGCAACATCAACCCAAAGCCACGGTCAGGCCGTCAGGAACGGCTGGAGAATATCTGGAACTATTACGTCTGATGGACCGGATCGACCACCTGCTTGGCCCCGCGCCGTTCAACCTGAACGACGCGGGGCGGGCATGGGTGCGCGAGACGTTGGCGGGCATGACGACGGCGCAAAAGGTGCGCCATCTGTTCATCCATATCTGCTTTGGCACATCGCCGGGCCTGCCTGCGGAGATTGCGGCGCTGGAACCGGCGGGGATAACCAAGTTCTTCGGGCCGGACGGCGCTGCCGAACTTGATACGCTGGATGCGATCCGCGCGGCTGCACCTATCCCCTATCTGATCAGCGCCGATCTGGAAGGCTCTCGCATGAGCCCGAGTTTCGGGACTGAGGTGCCCAATCCCTTGGCACTGGCGGCGACGGATGATGTGCAGGCATCTGCGACGATTGCGGAAATCATGGCACGAGAGGCGCGGGCGGCGGGGGTCAATTGGAGCTTTACGCCGGTTCTGGATATCAACGCAGCCTTCCGGTCACCCATTGTGGCCACGCGGGGGCTTGGGTCAGACCCCACGCGCATCCGCGCCCATGCGCTGGCGCATATCAGCACCCTGCAAGGCAACGGCGTGGCGGCTACGGCCAAGCACTGGCCGGGCGAAGGGCATGATGACCGTGACCAGCACCTTGTCACCACGATCAACCCGCTGACCATGGAGGAGTGGGAGGCAACGCATGGGGCGCTTTACCGGGCAACCATCAGCGCGGATGTGCTAAGCGTCATGTCCGCGCACATTGCCTTTCCGGCCTTTGCCGATGTGGAAGGGGTCGAGGCGTATCGCCCGGCGAGCGTGTCGCATCGGCTGACCCATACGCTGTTGCGCGAACATCTGGGCTTTAACGGCGTGATCGTATCCGATGCAACGCCCATGGCGGGCTTTGGGGCATGGGGGCCGCGTGATGTGATGCTGCCCGAGGTGATCACGGCGGGCTGTGATCTGATCCTGTTTTCGGATGCGCCACTGGATGATATCGCGCGGATCGAGGCGGCGGTGGCGGATGGCCGCATCAGCATGGACCGGTTGAATGAGGCGGTGACCCGCACGCTTGGCCTGAAAGCGTCGCTGAACCTGCATGAAGTGGGTCGTGCGCCGGCCGACCGCAGCAAACTGGCAACCCCGCAGGATGCGGCAACGGCAAGGGCCATTACCGCGCGCGCGCCGACGCTGGTAAAGGATACGAAGGGTATCTTGCCGCTGAACCCGGTGCGTCACCGCCGCGTGCTGGTGTATTCCACCGGTATCGTCACGCCCCTGCACGGTGCTGCGCAGCCGTTGGCCTTTATCGACATGCTGCGCACCGAAGGCTTTGACGTCACGCTTTATGATGCGGACACAAACCCCGATCCGGCCAGCTTTGACCTTGTGCTCTACCTCATGGCCGAAGAAACCCTGCTGACGCGCGGGCGCATTTTCCTTGATTGGGGGCGGCTGGCAGGTGGCATGCGTGGGGCCATGCGGCGCGCCTGGCATGATGTACCGACGGCGCTGATCAGTTTTGGCTACCCGTATTACCTGTATGACGCGCCGCGCCTGCCCTGTCTGATCAACGCCTATTGCACCATGGACAGCATGCAAGCGGCCACGCTGAACTGCCTGCTGGGCCGCGCTGATTTTCTGGGCACCAGCCCGGTTGACCCATTCTGCGGCCTGCCTGACGCACGGTTCTGATGCCCCGATTACTGCTGTAACCACCCAGCGAATGTTGTAGCAAACTTTGACCACCCGCACCGATGAGGTAAGCATGACCTATACCCCCCGCGCTGATCGTTATGACCGCATGATCTATCGCCGTTGCGGGGCGTCAGGTGTGATGCTGCCTGCCATCAGCATCGGCCTGTGGCACAACTTTGGCCATGACACACCGCATGAGACAAAGCGCGCAATCTGCCATGCGGCCTTTGACCATGGCATCACGCATTTTGACCTTGCCAACAACTACGGCCCGCCAGCCGGCAGTGCGGAAAGCGCCTTTGGCGAGATTTTGCGGACCGATCTCAAGGATCATCGGGATGAGCTGATCATCTCCTCCAAGGCGGGTTACCACATGTGGAACGGCCCTTACGGCGAATGGGGCAGCCGCAAGTATCTGGTGGCATCCTGTGACCAAAGCCTGAAGCGCATGGGGCTTGATTACGTGGATATCTTCTATTCCCACCGGTTTGATCCCGACACACCCCTGGAAGAAACCATGGGGGCGCTGGATTACATCGTGCGGTCGGGCCGCGCGCTTTATGCCGGGATTTCCAGCCATAATTCGGAAAAGACGCGCGAAGCCGTGGCCATTCTGAACCGCCTTGGCACGCCCTGCCTGATCCACCAGCCCAGCTACAACATCCTGAACCGTTGGGTCGAAACGGACGGGCTGAAGGATACGCTGGCCGATCTGGGTGTGGGGTCCATCGCCTTCACGCCGCTCGCGCAGGGGATTTTGACGCGCAAATATCTGAACGGCATTCCGGCAGGCAGCCGCGCGTCGCAGGGCAAATCGCTTGATCCGGCGGTGATAACGCCAAATGCGCTGGCATCCGTGCGCGCACTTGATGCAATGGCGCAGGCACGTGGGCAGACGCTGGCGCAAATGGCGCTGGCATGGGTGCTGCGGCGGGGGGGAATCACCACGGCGCTGATCGGGGCATCAAGTGCGGCGCAGGTGACAGATTGCTGCGGCGCCATCGCCAATCTGGACTTCACGGATGCGGAACTGGCGCAGATCGACAGCATTTCCGAAGAGAAAGACGTCAACTTGTGGGCGAAATCCTCGGCTTCAGACTAGGCGCTGCCTTCCGCAGCCTGATTTATTGCGCCTTGTGCGTGTGTTGCTGGCACAGACATGTCATAAGCATGGCGGAATCGTTTTTCGCACCCTAGGTAAGGGGCGACACGACAAGAAGCGGTAGACGATGAACCTGACGCTGAGAATTGAAAACTATCGCAGCCTTGAAGGCGGCAGCCCGATTGAAATCACCACCAGCGGGCGGTCGCTGCGTGTTGGGCGGGCAAATGGGAATGACTGGGTGCTGCCAGACAGCACGCGCTTTATTTCAAGCCATCATTTCGATGTGGATTTTCGCGATGGTGCCTGGTTCCTGACCGATAAATCCACGAACGGCACATTTCTGGTAGGCCAGCCTTACCGGTTGGATGGCCCATATCGATTGCAGCAGGGCGACAGGTTCCAGATCGGCCCTTACTTCATGATTGTTCTTCTGGATGCCACGCCCGCCTTGCAGCCATTCGGTGCGAACACCGGGTTTGGTGCCATGCCGGCCGTCGCGCCACCGCCTGCGATTGATTATTCTGACCCCTGGGCCGTGGGCAGCAGCGTTCCGGCACCCGTTGATCCGATGCCACGCAGCAGCAATGTGCGCAGGTCAAACGATTTTGGTGATGAATTCATTGCCGCGCCATCCATCAGCGCCCCGCCAGTCCGGCCACCGGCCTTTGGCGCACCGCCGGTTGCGCCGCCAAGCTTTGCCGCACCCTCTGCTCCGCAAACCGGATTTGGCGTTCCACCCGTAACACCGCCTGCAGCACCTTCCGGCATCGGCGCGCCACCAATCAGCGCACCCCCGGCTGCGCCACTTGGTGGCCCTGCGACCCCGGCCTTTGGCGGGGTACAGCTCAGCTTGCCACCAACGCCTTTCCCGCCGCCATCTGCGCCTGCGCCTGCGCCTGCGCCATCGTCGCCGCCACCGCCAGCACCTGCGTCGCAGAACTGGACAACGCCGCCGTCACCTTTGAACGCCGGGCCCAGTGCAGGGTTCGCAGGCACGCCTGCGCCGGCCACGGCCTCTATCGGCATGGCCGCGCCGCCACCGCCGCCACCGGCCCCGCTGCCACTGGGGCAGCCACTGGGGCAGCCAGTCGCAGCGCCACCGTCCATGCCGGTCGCACCCCCGCCGCCCCCGCCTGTGCAACCTGCACCGGTGGCCTCGGTTCAGGCTGCCGCCGTTCCGGCAGCCCTGGCCAACGAAGATGCCGGGCGTGCCTTTGTGCGCGCCTTCTGCGAAGGCGCGGGCCTGTCTGCCGATGCCGTGGCCAAAATCTCGCCAAACGAGTTTGCGCGCGACCTGGGCAGCACCTTGCGTGTGGTGACCACCGAAATGATGGCCATGCTGCAGGATCGTGCCATGACCAAGCGGTTCACCAAGGGCGGGGATCGCACGATGATCGGCGCCAAGAACAACAACCCACTCAAGTTCTTGCCGGATGCCAAGCAGGCGATGGAGGTGATGTTCGTCTCACCGCGCGATGGTTTCATGAAGGCGGGTGAATCGGTGACGGCCGGCATGTCTGATATCCGTCTGCACCAGATGGCCGTCTTTGCCGCCATTCAGCCAGCCTTGCTGAAACTGCTGGAAGACCTTTCGCCTGATTCCATTGATGATGGATCGGGCGGCGGGGCAGTTTCCATTCTCAGCGGTGGGGCGAACAAGAAAAAGGCCTGGGATACGTTTGTGGAACGCTGGGATGCCAAGGCCGGGGCGCATGAAAACGGAATGCTTGATGTGTTTCTGGCGCATTTCGCTGAAAGCTATGCGGCCGCAGTGGCTGCCGGGCGCAAAGACGGCAAAGGTTGACGGATGGTTTGCTGCTGCTAGGGTCGGCTTATTGCGCCTTGAATGATTGATCGGAGCGATTGATGGCAATTGATTGGCTTGCAGAAGCAATTTCTGAAGATAACCCCTGTGGCCCTGACATGGTGGCCAATGATGATGATGCCTTTGTCGGCTATTACTACGAGGCCGAGGCCAACCTGCCAGAGCGGTATTTCGTGCCGGGCATCCGTTCGCCAGGTGATACGTTTGCCCCCGGCTCGGTCTTTGACCCCAAGTCGATAAGCCACGCGGCCGAGAAGGCCACCATCCTGAACCTTCTGAAAAAGACCCGCGACATTCGGTTGCTTACACTTTTGGTGCGGCAACAGGTCTTGGCTGGGCGGATGGAGGGCTTTGTCGAAGGGCTGACCGGCATTGCCACCCTGCTTGAAACCTTTCCGGCCGATGTGCATCCGCAAAACGGGGCTGACCGGCGGTCTTCTCTGGAAGAGTTGGCAGCCACCACAACCGTTGTCACGCCATTGCAATATATGAACCTTGCGGGCAGCGGCGAGGTTTCGCTGCGCAAGTACATGGCGGCAAGCGGGCAATCGGAAAAGCGCGCCGGGGAAACCGAACTGACGACAGGGGGTTTGCTCAGCGAGCTTGGTTCTCCGTCAAACAAGGCGGCGGTCGATACCACCTTTCGTCTGATCGGTGAGGCGTTGGCACTGATGGGGCGCATCAAGGGTGCCTGTTTGCGCGGTGACAGGCCGTTCACGCTTGGCCTGACCAGCAGCATGGACACGCTGTCAGAAATGCAAAAGCTGATCGTGCAGGCGCGGCCCGACCTGCAGGCAGAAATGGCACCCCCACCGCCGCCCGCGGGTGCAGACGACGATGCACAGGATGATTCGTCAGATGCCGCGCCCGCGGCCGCTGTGGCGATGACCGTGCCTTCGCTGGCACCCACACAGCTTCCCTCACAAGGGGCAGCCCGGCAGGCCCTGCGCGGAATAGAAACCTATTTCGCGCAATACGAACAGTCATCGGCCGCCATGCTGCTGGTCATTCAGGCACGGCTTCTGGTTGGCAAACCCTTGATCGAGGCGATCGAAACCCTTTTGCCCGAGGGCGCGGGAAATGCGCGAATCGATTTCGGGGCCGAAACGGGGTTTTCCATGCCAATGGACCGGCTTCGCAAGCTGTCAGCCGAGATGGCCACCCTTACCGCAAACGTACAAGAGCCTGACCCCGGACCAGTGCCGGTGATCACGACACGTGCCGAAGTCGCCGCCTGGTTGCGTGACGTTGATGATTATTTCAGAAAACGCGAGCCTGCCTCACCAATTCCTCTTCTCTTGTCGCGCGCAAAAGCGTATCTTGATAAGGATTTTGGTGCGTTGATTTCTGAGCTTTTGCCGTCTAAACCTAAAGCATAGGTTGGTACTAAGCTTGCAAGACCGTTGACTTTAGGGAGTTTAGGCCGTTTCATCCGGCCAACCCAAATAGGGAGATTTGAAAATGCCTGCGGATTCTGCGACTGGTTTTATCAAGCGTAATCGTCCACCGCGTGTGATGATTTCTTACGCTGATCCTTACGATAGTGAGAAAATGGTCGAACTGCCCTTTGTGATGGGGGTGATGTCTGACCTGTCTGGCAATGCGTCCAAGGTTGAAAAGGCGCCAATGGCCGAGCGTAACTTTTCCGATGTGACGGGTTCCACGCTGGATGATTACATGTCCAGCGTTGCGCCCGGTCTGTCGTTTACCGTGGACAACACGCTTGATCCGGCTGCAGGCGGCAAGCTGGGTGTGAATCTGGAATTCAACAGCATGGCAGACTTTGGTCCCGCGCAGATTGCCAAGCAGGTGCCGTCGCTGGCCAAACTGCTTGAAGCGCGCGAACAGCTTGCCAATCTTGCCCGTTACATGACCGGCAAGTCAAAGGCACAGGATCACATCAAATCCTTGCTGAACGACCCTGACCTGATGGCCGCCTTGGCCGAGCGCAGCTCGCGCGACAAGACAGAAGAATAATCGGGGTTCCGAAAGGGACTCGGTCTGAATTTGAAGACAGGGATTGAACATGGCGAACGACGGTATGCAAAAGGAAGGTCAGGTCAGCGGCGGTGCCCTTTCCGAACTTGACGAGTTTTCCGATATCCTGAAGCAGACGATCAAGCCGCGCTCTGATGAAGCGGCCAAAGAAGTGGACAATGCCGTTGTCGCGCTGGTGCGCGAAGCAATGGCAGATGATTCGGTCATCTCGGACGACGTGATCGACACGATTCAGGCCATGCTGGCCAAGATTGACGAAAAGTTGACCGCGCAAGTTAACAAGATCATCCATGCGCCCGAGTTTCAGCAGCTTGAAAGTGCTTGGCGCGGTCTGGCCTATACGATCAACAACTCGGAAACTGATGCCAGCCTGCGCGTCAAGGTGATGAACGTCTCGAAAGACGAACTGAAATCAGAGCTGCGGCGTTTCCCCGGTGCCAAATGGGATAAAAGCCCGCTGTTCCAGCGCATTTACGAACAAGAGTTCGGAACGCTGGGTGGCAAGCCATTCGGTTGCCTTGTGGGCGATTACTACTTTGATCAGTCCACCGGTGACGTGAACCTGCTGCGCGACCTGGGAAAGATCGCTGCCGCCTCGCACGCGCCGTTCATCTCGGCTGCAAATCCTACCTTGCTTGGTTTGGACAGCTGGACCGAAATCGGCAACCCGCCGGATCTGTCGGAAATCTTTGAAACGCCAGACTATGCCGCGTGGAACAGCCTGCGCGATTCTGAAAACTCGCGCTATATCGGCCTTGTGATGCCGCGCGTTCTGTCGCGTGAACCCTACAGCCAGAACGGCAGTGCCGTGGTCGAAGAGTTCAATTTCGAAGAAGAAACCGACGGCCACGCTGGTGGAATGTACGCCTGGATGAACGCAGCCCACGCCATGGCTGCCAACATCAACCGGGCGTTCAAGGAACATGGCTGGACGGTGCGTATTCGCGGCGTGCAGTCGGGTGGTGAGGTGATGAACCTGCCAACCCACACGTTTGATACGGGCGACGGGTCGAAGGACCTGAAATGCCCAACCGAGGTGTCGATCACAGACCGCCGTGAGGGTGAGCTGTCAAAGGCCGGTCTGATTGGCCTGATCCACCGCAAGCACACCGACAAGGCGGCCTTCATTGGTGCGCAGTCGCTGTATCGTCCGAAAAAGTATGCGGACGATCTGGCCACCGCTTCCGACAACATGTCTTCGCGGTTGCCCTACATCTTCGCCGTTTCGCGCTTTAGTCATTATCTGAAGTGCATGGTGCGCGATAAAATCGGGACAAGCCCTGACCGGAGCCAGCTGGAGAAAGATCTTCAGTCCTGGATCAATAAATACGTCACGGCGAATCCTGAAAGCGCAACAGAAAAAGAAAAGGCGAAGAAGCCCCTTGCTGGGGCGACCGTTCAGGTTGTTGCCGATGAAGAAAATCCCGGCTACTATATGGGGAAATTCTTTCTCAAGCCTCACTTCCAGATGGAAGGAATGGACATTGGCATGAGCCTGGTTTCGAAACTGCCCAGTGGGAAATAAGACCGCTGGTTTTGTGTTAAACTTGCCATACTGCAAACAAGGAGTAATGATATGGCCGTCGATATTTTTCTGGAACTTTCCAACAACATCAAAGGTGAATCGCAGGACGCAGTCCATGCTGACAAGATTGATATCCTTGCCTGGAGCTGGGGCATGTCCAACAGCGGCACCACCCACATGGCAACCGGTGGTGGCGGCGGTAAGGTAAACGTTCAGGACATCAGCTTCACCAAATACGTGGACCTGGCTTCCAACGACCTGATCAAGAAGTGCGCCAACGGCACCCACATCGACACGGGTCTGCTGACTGTGCGTAAGTCGGGCGGCGACGCTCCGGTGGAATACTTCAAGATCAAGTTCGAAATGATCATGGTCACGTCCTATTCGACCGGCGGGTCGAAAGATGGTCTGGACCGGATCACTGAAAACTTCACCCTGAACTTCCGCAAGTTCGAAATCGCCTACACCACGCAGGACGCAACCGGTATCGCCGGTACGGAAGCGCTGGCTGGTTGGGACGTGGCCGGCAACACTGCCTGGTCCGCCTGATTTCTTGCTCATGGGGCTGGCGGTGTGTATCGCCAGCCCCGCATCTTTCAGTGGTAGAAACCGCACGCCTGTTACTGCCGCTTGATTTGTATTGCCCTTTTCAATGCCGGCACGAAGGTGACCGCCTGCCATGAACCAGCGCCGCAGCCCTGCATCCTCAGACTCCGGGGCACCGCGCGACCGCAAGCAGGTTTCCCTGATGCACGTCTTCCGGTCTGCTGCCGAACGTGGTGACAGCCAGGACGGCAAGGCAAATTATCGCGATGGTGACCGTGAAATCACCACCCGCAGCAAGGAACGCCGTGAAGGCACCACCGAAGAAACGCTGCGCCGCCACCTGTCTAATGATCTGGCAAGCCTGATGAACACGATCAGCCTGGACGCGATCGTTGATTTGGCCGATTATCCCTATATCCAGAAATCCATCATCAACTATGGTTTTGGTGATCTGTCAAACCTGTCGGACAAGGGGTTTGCTGCTGCCGAAATGTCGCGTTTCATTCGTGATACGCTGATCCGGCATGAACCCCGGCTTATTCCGGCGACCATTGAAATTCACGTCAACAAGGATGCCGAATCCATCACGCAGCGCCTGACCTTTGATATCAGCGCAGATATGGTCGCCAGCCCCGTTGATGTACCGCTGGATTTTGTGGCCGAGGTCGATATGGGTGCCGGTAAAATCCAGATGACAAAGCTGCGGGTCCAGACGTGAAAAAGGCCTTCCGCGATTCCTATAACCGCGAACTGGCGTTGCTTTACGAACGCTCTGCCGAATTTGCCAAGGAATATCCCGGCATTGCCGACAGATTGGGCGGGCTGGTCAAGGAAAACCTTGATCCTGCCGTTGCCGGTTTGCTGGAAGGGTCTGCTTTCCTTGCGGCGCGGGTGCAGCTGAAAATGGACGAAGAGTTTCGCACATTCAGTGCGGAACTGCTGAACCAGATTTTCCCTGACTCGCTGGCCCCAACCCCGTCCTGCATTCTCGCCACGGCCAACCCACCGTTTGAGAATAAGGATCTGGTCGAAGGGCTTCGCTTTGATGCGGGGTCATACCTTGATGCCCGCTTTGTTGATGCCGATCAGCGGGTGTCTTGCCGTTTCCGCCTGTGCGAGCCGCTGACGATCTGGCCTCTGGCCATTGCAACAGCCACCTATCACGCAAGCCCGGCCCCCATCATGGCGCTGGGTGAAAAGGAAGTGGCCCAAGGAACCAGAGCCGGTCTTGTCTTGCGGCTGCTGCGCCCGCTTGACAGCACACTTGCCGCCGAAGGTGGCCCCCTGTCAGAAGTGGCAGTTGATGATCTGCCCATCTATCTGACCTCTGATCTGCCTGATGCCATCGCGCTTTATGAACAGTTGTTCAGCGATATAAAGCGCATTTCCATCCGCATGCTCGATAAGCGCGGCGATCCGGTTTTCATGCGCCTGAACCCCAACCAGATCTCTCAGGTCGGGCTTGATGGCGACTACCCTCTGTTCCCCCGTGACAAGCGTGAATTCGCAGGCTTTGCACGCTTGCGCGAGGCGTTTGCATTTCCGCGTCGTTTCCTTGGTTTCCGGCTTACCGGCCTGCGCCCTTTCCTGGCTCAGGTCACCAAAGGTGAAGCGCAGATCATCATCGAGTTCGGCAATGCCAACCTGAACCTCGCCGCCCGCACCTCGGCCAAGGATTTCAAGGTGAACACGGTGCCTGCCGTCAACCTGTTTGAAGAAACCGCAAGTCAGATCAGGCTGGACAACAAGCGCCACGAATTTGTGGTCACACCGGACAGCAGCCCGATCACCCATTACGAAGTGCATCAGATCACCGCGGTGCATGCGCATTATGCTACGGTGCAGGCGCGTGTGCCGGTGTTTCCGCTCTATGGCCTGCCGCCCGCAGGGGTGAAGGCATCCGAGGCGCTTTACTATACCACACGGCGCAAACTGCGGCGGCTGACCGAGAAAGAACGCCGCTTTGGTTCGACCAAGCGCTACCGTGGAACGGAAACCTTCATCACCCTGTTCGAGCCGGACACCGAGGAAAGTGTGCGCGCACAGCGCCTGCAGGTGCGCACCCTGTGTTCCAACCGGCATCTGCCGGAAGATTTGCCACTGGCCAGCGGCGCCGATGATTTTTTCATGTGCGAAGACGTGACGGTGACACTGGCCTGTGTGGCCGGGCCTACCCGCCCGCGTGAATCCCTGGCCGAACTGGAACGTCTGGGTCCGCACCGGATGCAGGCGGGCGATAACTACTGGCGGCTGATCTCTTACCTGTCCATGTCGCATTTCGCGCTGGACGTGGGCGATGCCAAACAAGTGGCAGAATCGCTGCGCGAGATCCTGTCCTTGTTCATTGATCCGCTGGATACCACGACCGAGGCGCAGCTGCGCGGCATCATGGGCGTGGCCACGCGCCCGATCATCCGGTCCATCCGGCGGGGCGACGGGTATTTCGCAGCCCGCGGTATCGAGGTGCGGCTGACAATGGACGATGCCGCGTTCGAAGGCAGCGGCATCATGTTGCTGGCTGCGGTGCTGGACCGGTTCTTTGCTGAATATGCGTCAGTGAACAGCTTTACCCAGACGGTGCTGGTATCAGCCGACCGTGGGCAGATCGTGGCCTTTCCACCCCGCACCGGAACGGGCCCGCTGATATGAGCATGAATGCGCCCGACAGCTATGGCTTTCTGGCGCTGCTGCGCCTGATGGAACGCAAGTCGCGGGGCAAACCGCGCATCGGCAAGAACACAACGCTGAAAGAAGAAGCCCTGACAATCGGGCAAGACCCGTCCCTGTCCTTTCCCACCCATGATGTGTCCGCAATTGAAACGGGCGCGCGTCCGGTGGTGCGTAACAACATTTTGGGGTTCTACGGCCCGCAGGGCGCCCTGCCGCTGAACACAACCGAGGAAGTGCGCCGTTGGCTTGATAAGGGCGACAAGGCCTTTGTCGCATTTACCGACGTGTTTGCCACCCGCTACCTGCAACTGTTTTACCGGGCATGGTCTGACGCGCGCGCGATCACACAGTTTGACCACGAGGACGGCGATCGTTTCCGTCATTACGTGGGTTCTCTTATCGGCATGGGCACCGACGGGTTTCAGGGCCGTGATGTTTTTCCTGATATCAACAAGGTGTATCTGGCCCCCCTGGTCATTGGTCGCGTCCACAGCCCCAAAAAGCTGGAGCAGATGCTTGAAATCGATCTGCGTGCCGATGTGCATATCGAAGAACATTGCCTGTCATACATGGTGCTTGAACCAAACGACCGCAATCGGTTGGGGCAATCAGGCAGCACCTTGGGGCGGGACATGTATCTGGGCGCGCGGGTGCCTACAGTGAATGACAAGATCAGGCTGAACCTGCGCACCCGCAACCTGAAAGAGTACCGCGATTTTCTACCGGGCGGCGCGCTGCACGCCCGGATGCAGGCCATTGTCCGCTGGTATCTGGGCCGTTCAGTCGATGTTGATGTGCAACTGTCCCTGCCCGCTGACCAGATGCCTGCCGCCGTACTTGGCAAAACCACCGAACTGGGCTGGCTTGCAAGCCTGGCCCCCCCCGCAAACCGCCGCGGCCTTGTGCCCGGCGCAAGCTACGCACTGCCCCTGAACACCCCTAACGCTGCATAGAACGGAATAGCATTATGGCTGAGATCAACATTGAAAAATACGCCGGCAAGATGAACCGCTTGGGCTATGACGCCTTCCTGCAAGGGATGCGTTACGCGCGCGGCGAAAAGAACCGCAATGTGGAAGTGTGCCACTGGCTGTTTCATGTGGTCGCAAACCAGAATTCCGACATCTCGGTCACGCTTAATGAATTGAAGCTGGACCGCGGCCGCGTGCTGAAAGACCTGGATAAAGCGATGTCCACGCTGGACAAGAATGTGACCGAAAGCCCCGGCATTTCAGAAACCTTGGGGTCCGTACTGAACCACAGCTGGACCTATGCCAGCCTGTTCTTTGGCGAAGTGCAAATCCGCACGGGCCACGCGCTGGTGGCCCTGCTGAACGACAAGGGGCTCAAGCAGCAGTTGCTGCGCTATTCCTCCGTCTTCGCGGATATCTCGGTCGATCAGGTCAGCCGCGATGCGCGTGTGCTGTGGGCAGGGTCGGAAGAAGAAGACATGCGCCCGATGGATGGCTCGGGCCTTTCTGCCGGTTCGGCGGCTGCGGCAACGGCAGGTGGCACAGGCAAGGCTGCGGCCACAGCGCTTGGGCGCTTTTCGCAGGACATGACGGCCGAGGCGGAGTCTGGCCGGATGGACAAGGTGGTCGGGCGCGATGATGAAATCCGCCAGATCATCGACATCCTGCTGCGCCGCCGCCAGAATAACCCGATCCTGACGGGTGAGGCCGGGGTGGGCAAAACCGCCGTGGTGGAAGGCTTTGCCCAGCGTCTGGCATCAGGCGATGTGCCGCCCGCGCTCAAGGGTATTCGCCTGCTGGCGCTTGATATTGGTGCTATGCAGGCGGGCGCTTCCATGAAGGGCGAATTTGAACAGCGCCTGCGTAGCGTGATTGACGAAGTGCAGGCCAGCCCCACGCCGATCATCCTGTTCATTGACGAAGCACATACGCTGATCGGCGCAGGCGGTGCGGCAGGCACGGGCGATGCGGCCAACCTGCTGAAACCGGCGCTGGCGCGCGGCACCCTGCGCACCATCGGGGCCACCACCTTTGCCGAATACCGCAACTATTTTGAAAAAGACCCGGCGCTGACGCGGCGTTTTCAGCCGGTAAACGTGGATGAACCCGATACTACGAAATGCGCCTATATGCTGCGCGGTATCCTTGCGCCGATGGAAAAGCACCACGGCGTGCGCATTTCTGATGCGGCCATCGTGGCGGCGGTGAACCTGTCGGCACGCTATATCCCCTCACGCCAACTGCCGGACAAGGCGGTGTCCTTGCTTGATACCGCATGCGCCCGCGTAGCGATTTCGCAGGCGGCAACGCCTGCACGGATTCAAGACCTGCGCGAAAGCATCGCGGCGCTGGAGACGGAGATCAAAGGCAAGGAAGGCCAGGCTGATCTGGGCGAAGACGCGAGCGAACGCATTGCCGAGGCGCGGGGCCAGATTGAAAAGCTGGCCACCGAACTGGCCGAGTTTGAGGCCAAGTACGGCGCCGAGAAAGAGCTGGTCGATAACATCCTGCGGCTGCGGGCCGCGATGACAGGCGAAGAAGCCCCCGAAGAAGCCCGCGCTGAAATGACTGCCGAAATGCGCCGTCTGGATGGCACCAACCCCGATGACCGCATGGTTTACGCCCATGTTGATGAACAGGCGGTGGCTTCGGTCATCAGCGATTGGACCGGCATCCCTGCTGGCCGCATGGTGGCGGATGAACTGCAATCCATCCTGAAACTGGCCGATAACCTGAAGGAACGCGTCATCGGGCAGGACCACGGATTGAAGATGATCGCCAAGCGGATCGAGACCAGCCGCGCAGGCCTTGCCAACCCGAACAAACCCATCGGCGTGTTCATGCTGTGCGGCCCGTCCGGTGTGGGTAAAACCGAAACGGCGCTGGCACTGGCCGAGGCGATTTATGGCGGTGAGCAGAATATCATCACCATCAACATGTCCGAATTCCAGGAGGCGCATACCGTTTCGCTGCTGAAAGGCGCCCCCCCCGGCTATGTCGGTTACGGCGAAGGCGGGCGGTTGACCGAGGCCGTGCGCCGCAAGCCTTATTCGGTGGTGCTGCTGGACGAGATTGAAAAGGCCCACCCCGATGTGCACGAGCTGTTCTTTCAGGTGTTCGACAAGGGCATCATGGAAGATGGCAATGGCCGCCCGATCAACTTCAAGAACTGCGTCATCCTGCTGACATCAAATGTGGGCACAGAGGTCATCATGGATATGGCTGATGCTGGCAACCTGACCCCAGACCCCGAAGAGGTAGAAGTGGCGCTGCGCCCACCGCTGCAAAAGGTGTTCCCGCCCGCATTGCTGGGCCGGATCGTGACGATCCCCTACTTCCCGCTGGGCACCGAAGTGCTGGGCGGCATTACCAAGCTGAAGCTGGGGGCGGTGGCCAAGCGTCTGCGTGATGCGCATGGTGCCAAGCTGAATTATGGGCCAGACGTTCTGGCGCATATCGTTGATCAGTGCCGCGACCCGGATTCGGGCGGGCGCATGATCGACAATATCATCACCAACTCGATCCTGCCGGAATTGTCACGGCAGGTGCTCAGCCGCATGGTTTCAGGTGAAAAGATGACGTCGGTGGATGTGGTGATGGACAATGGCGCGATCGGTTACCGGTTTGCGTAAGCGTATGTAACAAGAGGTAATTATGGATCTTTTTCTGGGAATTGACGGCTCCGGCCCCGGAGACGATGCTGAATACAAGACCGCGTTTTCCGATAGTTTTGTCAAACGTTATTGGGATAAGGGGTCGTTCACGCGCAGGGGGTATCTGCGCGGCCCCGGTATGATGGGGTCAGAAACCCGTGGTCTGGTGAATTCCGGCCGGGCATGGATTCTGGACAGTATTGCTGACCTGAACCGCCACAAGACGCCCTACAGGTTGTTCCTGTCGGGTTACAGCCGGGGTGGTGCCGCGGTGACGGAAATCGCCTTCGAACTGAAGGGCAAAGGCATCAAGGTGCATACGATGCTTTTGTTTGATGCAGTCGATCAGTCGGTGCTGTCCAATGTTGATGTGGTGCCGTCCAATGTGAAGTACTGCTACCACGCAATGCGCAACCCGGCGGCAGGGTCGCGAGAATTCTTTGGCAACTGCGCCACCAAAGCGGCTGCCGGCGTGAAATTTGAAAAGCAGACGTTCTGGTGCACCCATGGTGCCATGGGCGGCACGCCATGGACGAAAGCTGGCCGTTCCGGCAAGATCGAAGAAATGTCGAATACCGAAAAAGTCGGTGCCATGCTTGGCGCGGGCACGATCCCGGTCGTAGGGCCATTGGCGCAGCGCAAGGTGCATGAGAACGATTACACCAACGTCACGCTGGATCAGGAAAAGGCGGCTGGCCCCGCGATCTGGAAATGGATGAACGAGAAACTGGCCATCTCAAAGATGGACGTCGCCACAAGCTGACGCCTTGCAAGATCAAGGATTTGGCGGGTCAGTCTGTTCTGCAGGCTGGCCCGCCTCATTTTCCGCGCCATCCGCCTCGCCACGCGCCTCAGCCATGATCTGATCAACAATATCCATGTACACCTTTACTTCGGGCGGAATGGGGGCCGCCACGGGCGCGCTGGGTGCGGCGGGGGCGCTGCCCATCTTGCGGTCGGCCCAGGCCTTCAGGTCCGCAATCGTGTAATTGGTCAGGAACGGGTTGGCCCCCACCACTGATTGGCCCATCACGGCCAGCACTGTTTGCCCATCTTGCGCTGACAACGCCACATCCGCGCCCGATGGACCCAGAAAATGCGCAAGGTACAGCCGCCCCGCTGTAATCTGGTGGCCCTTGCCGCGTAAAAAGCTTTCGTTCTCGCGCGCAAGGTTCATCACCATTTCGCGGCTCAGCGTCGGGTCAAGACGCAGGTCCAGCAGTTCTTGCCGTGACATGTTCGCCGCCAGATCGGGCCGGTAATCGCGCATCATCCGCAACCAGGTGCTTTCAATGAACTGCCCCAGCCCCGTGGCCGATGACAAGGGGTTCTTCGCCGCAGCGTTCCCGCCGCTTTCCACCTGAATGATCACATCCGTCAGCGTTTCCACCGCTGCCGACGCAACGCCGCTGCTGACAGCAACAGGTGCACTGCCCCCACCACCGCCACCGCCCGGCGCATTAAAGTTCAACGGGTCAACGGGTGACCCGGCAACATGAATCTCAAAGTGCAGATGCGGCCCGGTTGACCGCCCCGTTGTGCCCACATAGCCGATCAGGTCACCCTTGTTCACCGCCTTGCCATTGGCCATGCCCGGCCCAAACGCATCCATATGCGCATAGCGGCTTTGAATGCCATTGCCGTGCTCAATGTAGATGACATTGCCATAGCCACCCGCCACCCCCAGAAAGCTGATATTGCCAGCGCCAATCGCCACAATCGGCGTGCCCGTCGGTGCCGCCCAATCCACCCCCGCATGCAGTTTTGTCACCTTCAGGATCGGGTGGAAACGCGGCCCGAACTTTGATGTCAGCGTGCCCTGCACCGGGGTCACAAACCCACCCCCCAGCGCTCCGCCCCCGCCACCACCACCGCCCCCATCTGCCCGAAAGCAGGCATAGACACCTGCCTCGGCTGCACTGACAGTTACATAGCACGCCTTTTCACCCGATGGCCCAACGATACCCGCATACAGTATCTGCCCCGGCCCACCGCCAGACTCTGCCGGGTCAGGTGCGTACAGCAGCGTCATCCTGTCGCCCTCGGCCGCAATCGCCTCCATGTCAAATGTCTTCGACATCAGCACAATCGCCTCGCCCACCAGATTGGTCGGCACCCCATTGCGAATGGCCGCGCTGTAGAACCCGTCCAGCAAGCGGAAGTCCTGCACCGCCAGTGGCTCTGCCCCACCCTGCGCAGATGCAAGCCTTGGCAGATCATCATCGATCCATGCATCGGCACCCTGTACATACGCGCCAGGCGCGATGCGTGACAGGCTGCCCAGATAGCCATCAAGATTATAAAGCGAAAGGTTCAGCACCTCGGGCGCGGTTTCATCGGGCCGATAGCGGATGGCAATGATATGCCCCGCAGGCATCGCCGCAAGCGCCGGTAGCAACGGTTCGGCCACTGTCATGAAGGCAGTTGCCACAGCTTCTGGAAAATCATTTGCCGCCAGAACATCTGCTACGGAACGCGTCGCCTCTACCCGCAGGACAATATCCTTGAACACCGGCTTGCGCGCTGCCTCGGGCCGCACATAGGCGATGCTGGTCGTGTTCTGAATCGCTGTTTCCGTGTAGCTGACCGTCACAGGCTCACCGCCCAGAGATTCACCCCAGCTTGCATCACCATCGCTGACCACCACTTCCTCGCCTGGCGCAGGCGCATCAGGCAGCGGTTCAGCACCGATTTCCGGCAGGGCTTCGGCCTGAAAGGTCTGGCTCTGTGTGGCTTGGAAAAATGCAAAATCTTCGCGGCTGGAGGGAAGCGCTGTCATCAGCGCACGCTCCTTGACCACCATTTCATCTTCCACCAGCACAAAGCGCCCCGGCAAAACCGGACCGAACCGCCGTGCATCCAACGTTGGCGGCCCGGGCAGTTCTTGTGATCGTGCCGTGCCTGCCGTTTCAAACCGCAGGATCATCGGGTCACCGGCAATGTCCACAAAGGGCGTTGAAACCCTGATAGGTGCTGCGGCCTGATCCCCCAGTTCAATCTGCATCGGTTGATCGCCCGTATCCGCAATCAGAACCGCATCAGGATCTTCCCCGCCCGATGACCACATCCCCCGGCCATACCAGCCCGCAGTGCCAACCAGCGCAAGGACCAGCGCCACACCAGCAATGCGGCGGCGTATCCGCGCGGCCCTGCGCCGGGCTGCAGGAGCGGCGGCGGCCTTGAACTGCGGATCAACTTGCATGCCAGTCCGCGCCTCTTACCGGAACGCCCCGGTCCCGTTGTTCTGACGAATGCGGCGGCCGGTTTCGGCCGGGGCAGGTGCGGGTGCCGGGGCTGGCGCGGCCGCTGCGGGTGCCTGCGTGCGCTGCGTCCGTTGGGTGGTACGCGGGGCAGCCGCCGCTGGGGCCGGGGCCGGGGCAGGCGCCACGACATCCGGGCAGGCCACTTCATCCTCGGTCAACAACTGGCGGAACACTTCAACAGTGGGTTCCTGCGTTGTGGCCGCCACTTTCAGCGTGTCGAAATACAGCTGCAATGCACGGCGCGACCCATTGCCCCAATCCCCGTCAATTGCGCGCGTGTAGCAGTTCATCCGCGCAAGCTCCGTCTGCACCGCAACTGCCAGCTGTTCTGGTGGCGGGTCATAGGCCCCACTCTGAATCAACTCGGCATAGCCCGTCGCATCTGATGCCTTCAGCGCCTTGCGTGCCTCGATATCGGTATAATCAAGTTGCTGAACCGGTGGGGTTTCGGGCACATCAGGTACCGCCAGCGATGCCAGCGTTTCTTGTTCGCCCAGAATGATCGAAGGTTGCGGCAAACCACCGGCACCCGGAACCGGGCGCGGGCCGGTTGGCCGCGGCGTTGCCGGAGCAGCCGCAAGCGTGGCCAGCGCCTCGCCTTGCACCTCGGCACCCGCCACGATGGGTGACACCACCGTTTGCACCGGCGAGATGACGCCCGCATTCTGCACAATCACGGGTGAGGCCGCCGCCACCACATCACCCCCGGCGGCTGGCGCTTGCGCGGGCCTTGCATCGGCCACGTCAACCACGATGCCGGCCTCAGACCACAGTGTCAGCATCTTTTCCCGGTCGGCCGGGGATAGCCGGTCCAGCATCTGATAATCGGCTGCCGTCAAAACTGTGCTGCTGGTTGCCGCCCGAAAGGTAAAGGGCGTGGTCAGCCCGGTCTGCACCCATACACCCGGTCCTGCAACGGCTTCACTTGCAGGGAACTGTTCTGTCAGCGCCATGCCCGGTGCCGTGATCCGCGTCAGCATTTCCTGTGCCATGCTTGGCGCCCCCGTCGGGCAGGGCGCGCCCGGTGCTGTGGGCAATGCCAGAAAGACATTCGGAGCAAGCGTGGGTGGCGGCAAAGCTTCGGCCCCCGGACGGCAGGTATCAAGAAACACCAGCGCCTGTTCGCGCCCGCCTGATTGCAGGGCCGCTATTGTCGCTGCAAGCGAAACAGGCTCCGCGCCGGTCACCAGCATGGTTTCAGTGCCCTCGGGGCGCGCTGCACCGCTGAAAAACAAAAGCGCTGTCGCATCTTTCGGCAATCCGGTCAGTGCCTGTGTCAGTGCTGCAGCATTCGGGTTTTCCATGCGCGTCACGGCAAAGCCCATGCCGAAAAGCGTTTCCGAAAGTGCAAACGCATCTTTACGCATTGATTCGGTCGGCGGTGCCCCGGCATCGGACGAGACGATCAGCGCCACCCGATCCTGTGCGAAAGCAGGTATCCCATAGGCGACAATCAGCGCAATCAGTGCTTTTCTTGCCACAATCACCCCCCTGCACCCTGTGGTGTCAGAAACAATGTCCAGCGTTCTGTCCGCTGGGTATCGACCTCAACATAGGGTACCTCAATAAAGCCGCGAACGGCACAATCCTTTTCGCCCTGAATCTCGAATCTTTTTGGTCCGACACACATGTTCGTGGCCCCGTTCAAAATTGCATTGCCAAAGACATCCTGAGCAAAAACATACACATACCTTGCTTCAAGCTTGTCCTTTATCACGTTGGCGCACTGGTTTGGTCCTACCGTCCACCACCCGCGCGTCACAAATTCATTCCGCTCAAATTGCCCGATAGCAACGTTGACCACATCAAAAGACTGGTTGCACACGGCAAATTCGGCCCGCGCCGGAAACGCCTGCAGGGCCAGCATCACAGTGATACACAATATCAGCCGCATTTTGGTCAGAATCACCGTCCATTCTCTTTCATTGCGACAAATGACTGTCTTCGGTATCATGGAGCCGTAAATTATGGACACAAGGGCTTTCTCAATGGCACGCAGTTTGCGTATTTCGGCCAGCGCAGTTGCTCTGGTATTGTCAATGGTGTCTGGTCCGGCGATTGCCCAGAATTTGGGTGATGAGCAGATTTCGGTTCCGTTTTCGTCTCTTTCTGCTGCGGCGCAGCAGGAAATCATTGCGCTGCAGCGTCAACTGAACCACGAATCGGCCCCCGCTCCGGTCTTCCAGCCGCTTGAACGGCCGGTGTCCCGCACGGTGGCAACCCCGGTTCACTCTGCCCCGGCGCTGCTTGATGATCGTCGCGCACGGGTCAATTGGGCTATTGGCGTCTACCGTTAGGCCTGGTTCCTGAAAAGTCAGCATATCCCATCTTGACAGGTGGCATCGAAAAGCGACCATTCCGTAATTGGTAGCGGTGGGGCGTCCAGCCCCTTCGCCAAAGTTATGGGGGCTCGGATGAATTTTCACCTGTCTGCGGTTGCCGCGCTGATACTGGCTGCTTGCCCGGTCTGGGCGCAAGACGCCACACCGGCAATTGCGCTTGAATTGAATGGTGCAGCGGATACGCCCGAAAGTGCCTGCCGCCTGACCTATGTCGCCAACAATGGCCTGACAGCACCGCTGGAACAAACCAGCTTTCAGATGGCTGTCTTTGACACGGCCGGTGCAGTGACCCGGCTGATCGTGCTGGACTTCGGCGCCCTGGCCGTTGGCAAGACCAAGGTCGTGCAGTTTGATATTCCCGGCCAGACCTGTGCCCAAATCTCGCGCATCGTCGTCAATGATGTCGCGCAATGCACCACCACCGGTGGCGCCGCAGTCGACGGGTGCCTGACCGCACTCGCCACCGCATCGCGCAGCAGCATTCAGTTCGGGTTGTAATCACCATGAACATGCCTGATTTCGCAGCGCTTGGCACAACCACGCTTGTCGTGTTCGCAGCCCTTGGTGTGCTGTCGCTGGTTGCAGTGACCGTCTTCTTCTTCAAACTGCTGCAATTTGCCCGTCTTGGCGTTGGCCGCCACCGGCTGGCAGAAAACGTGTTGAATGACTGGCTTGGCGGGCGTGCCGATCAGGCCATTGCCGTCGCGTCTGAACGCAAAACAGTCCTGACCCGCATCCTGCAATCCGTCATGCTGTGCCTGCGCGCCCGGCCCAACGAACCTGCCTATGCCGAAGAGCTTGGCCGCCAAGTTGCCATCACCGAACTAACCGCCATGACCCAG
>JBJOQW010000036.1:0-8707 GCA_046049665.1 Pseudomonadota bacterium
CCATAGCGCCAGACCATCAGCTTCTGCTCGGTCCAATAGGTAAACGCCCCCGTCCAGACCATGTCATTGCAGCGGTTCAGCACGTCATACAGCTCGCCCATGCGGCCTTCGGGCGGCTCCATTTCGAACGTGCAGATCAGGCGCAGCGTTTCATCCTGCGGGTTCCACGCCAGCGTCAGCGAATAGGTCCGCCATTGCCCTTCCACCGCCATGGCAATCTGGTCATCCGTGACGCGGTCAAATTCCCATGCATGGGATTCCGCCAGCGTCTCGACGATGTCGATCGGATGCAGATCCTCGGTCGAAAGATAGTCTTCGATGTGTGACATGTGCCCGGCCCCAATGTTTGCGCTGTCTGGCGAAGTGACCCACCATCAGCAGCTTATCTGGCAAGGATCAGCGTTTGCCTGACGCCGCCCTTACTAGATATGGTGTGACCAGAACGAAAGCCTGTAAAGCACTTTCTGCGCAAAAACGCTGTGGACGAATCATTTTTTCGAATCAGATGCCCCGATTCGCGAATCGGGCACAGAAAACGGGCGTCAGTAGGCCCCGCGACCGTCCAGAACGACCCTGACAGTACGCAGCAGTATCCCGAAATCACGCAGCAGGCTGGGGTGGCGCACGTAATCAACATCCAGCGCGATCATGTCATCAAAGCTGATATCCGCCCGGCCAGACACCTGCCACAGCCCCGTAATGCCCGGCAGCGCTGCCAGACGTTCGCGCGCGGGTGCGGGGTATGCTGCCACTTCGGCGGGCAAGGCAGGGCGTGGTCCGACCAGGCTCATCTCGCCTTTCAGCACGTTCCACAGTTGTGGCAATTCATCCAGTGACGTGCGCCGCAGAAGGCGGCCTACACGCGTGATGCGCGGATCATCCTTGGCCTTGAAGCACAGGCCATCCCGGTCGCCCGACAGGCCCGCCAGCAGGCTTTCGGCATTCGCGACCATAGACCGGAACTTGACCATGCCAAAGGTCTGGCCATCCTTGCCCACCCGCGTCTGCACAAAAAACACCGGGCCGCGCGTATCAAGCTTGATCGCAAGCGCCACCAGCGCCAGCAGCGGCCAGATCGCCAGCAGGCCAAGTGTGGTCAGCGCCAGATCCATCCCGCGCTTGGCAAGGCGATAGAAACCCCAACCCGAAACCGCAATCGGAGAAGCAAGGACATTAGTGTGGGCCATGGCAGTGGTCTTCCCGGCGGCGCGGGGAAAATCCCTCTGCACGGCGCGCGATCTATGTCAAATGACCGCGCCAGACAAATGGGAAATCGTCGCACATTTCCCCCCGTCATCTTGCCGGAAAAGAATCAGGTTTTCTTAGGCTTTGCGCCTTCAAGTGCAGCCAGCCGTGCCGAGAGCGCCTCATTCTCTTCGCGGGCCTTTTGCGCCATCGCGCGCACGGCATCAAACTCTTCGCGCGTCACGAAATCACGGTCGGCCATCCAGCGGTCAATGAAGCCCTTCATGGCGGTTTCCGCCTCGGTCTTGGCCCCCTGCGCCACGCCCATGGCATTGGTCATCAGTTGCGACATGTCATCGAAAAACTTGTTGCGGGTCTGCATCGGGCACCTCCGGGGTTGCCCCCCTTATATGGCGCTGTGCATCGGGGCTGCAAGGTTGACTTCCCCTTGTCTGCACCGGAAAACGGGGCCGCAATCGCACCACAGGAGAATGATGGACTACATCCCCTTCCCGAACATCTCGCCCAACCTTGTGGCGTTCGAGGCGTTCGGCATGACCTTTGCCCTGCGCTGGTATGCGTTGGCCTATATTGCGGGCCTGCTGATCGGCTGGTGGCTGATCCGCCGCGCAATTGCGAACGCGGCCTTGTGGACAGGCGCCGCCCCTGCCACGGCCGAACAGATTGAACGGTTTTTCACATGGGCGATCATCGGCGTCATCCTTGGCGGTCGGACGGGTTTCGTACTGTTCTACCGGCTGGATTATTACATTCAGAACCCGTGGGAGATTCCGCGCGTCTGGGAAGGTGGTATGTCCTTTCACGGCGGCTTTCTGGGTGTGGTCGTGGCGGGACTGCTGTTCTGCCGCCTGAACGGCATTCCACCGCTGAAAATGGGCGATCTGCTGGCCATCGCTGCACCGCCCGGCCTGTTGCTTGGCCGTCTGGCAAATTTCATCAATGCCGAGCTTTGGGGCCGCCAGACAACGCTGCCATGGGGTGTGGCCTTTCCGGGCGAGGCCGCACAGGATTGCGGCCCCTTGGTGGATATCTGCGCGCGCCATCCCAGCCAGCTGTATGAGGCCGCGATGGAAGGGCTGATCCTTGGCGCCGTGTTGTTGTGGCTGGCCTTCCGGCGCGGCTGGTTCCGCACGCCGGGGCGGCTGATGGGGCTGTTTCTGGCAGGCTATGGCGTGGCGCGTTTCATCGTGGAATTCGTCCGCCAGCCTGACCCGCAGTTCATATCGGAAGGCAACCCCCTGGGCCTTGCCCTGCAATCGGGCGGCTATGGCCTGACCATGGGGCAGATCCTGTCGCTTCCCATGATTGCCCTTGGCCTGTGGTTCATTGCACGCGCGAAGGTGGCATGACCCCGCTTGCCACCCTGCTGACGCGCCGTATCCTTGAAACGGGGCCGATGACCTTGGCCGACTACATGACCGAATGCCTGTTCCACCCGCAGCACGGGTACTATGCCACGCGCGAACCTTTTGGTGCGCAAGGTGATTTTATTACGGCACCCGAAATCAGCCAGATGTTTGGCGAATTGCTGGGCCTGTGCCTTGCGCAAGCTTGGCTGGATCAAGGCGCGCCTGCCCGCTTTACCTTGGCCGAGCTTGGCCCCGGCCGCGGCACGCTGATGGCCGATGTGCTGCGTGCCACGCGTGGCGTTCCCGGCTTTCACGCGGCCATGCAGGTAACACTAATCGAGGCTTCGCCGCGCCTGCGCAGCGTGCAACGCGACACACTGTCGGGCTATCAGTTCAGCTGGTCTGATGAAGTGGCAACCTTGCCAGAAGCACCCCTGTTCCTGCTGGCCAATGAATTCTTTGACGCCCTTCCCATCCGCCAGTTCACACGCGCCGGGCAGAATTGGGCCGAAACCATGGTCGGCGTGGCAGATGGCGCGCTGGCCCTTGGCCGCGCCACGCCCTTGCCGCTTGGCCTGCTTGCCCACCGCCTTGCCGATACCAGGGATGGTGATGTGGTCGAGGTTTGCCCCGCCGCCCCCGCCATCATGCAGCGCATCGGCCAGCTGATCGCCACCCACGGCGGCGCTGCCCTGATCGTGGATTACGGCGGCTGGCATGGCACTGGTGATACCTTTCAGGCCATGCGTCACCATGCCCATACCAGCCCACTGTCCACCCCCGGCTTGGCGGACCTGACCGCCCATGTCGATTTCGCAGCCCTTGCCGCCGCCGCCCATCCTGCACTTGCCAGCTATACCACCCAAGGCGCGCTTCTTGCCGCCCTTGGCATCCATGCCCGAGCAGATGCCCTTGCCACCCGCCTGCAGGGACAGGCGCGCGACGATCATCACAAAGCATTGCACCGCTTGACCGCACCTGACCAAATGGGTCAGCTATTCAAAGTGCTCGCCCTGTCCCCGCCACAACACCCGCCCCTTCCCGGAATCACATGACGCTTGAGATCATCACCTCTGGCCTGCTTGGCTCCCCCCACGGGTTCTTTACCCGCAAGGGCGGTGCGTCTTCCGGCATTTTCGCGGGCCTCAACTGCGGGTCCGGGTCATCCGACATGGCCGAAGCCGTGCAGATCAACCGCGCCCGCGTGGCCGAAGCCATGGATGTGCCCCCCAGCCACCTTGTGTCTGTGCATCAGGTCCATTCCGCCGATGTGGTCCACGTCACCGCCCCCCTGCCCATCCGCCCGCAGGTGGATGCCATGGTCACAGCAACCCCCGGCCTTGCCTTGGGCATTCTGACGGCCGACTGCCAACCCGTCCTGTTCCATGATGCGCGCGCCCATGTCATCGGTGCCGCCCATGCCGGCTGGCGCGGTACCAAGGATGGCGTCCTGCAGGCCACCGTCGCCGCGATGGAGGCCATTGGCGCCAGCCGCAAGAACATCCACGCCGTGATTGGCCCGACCATCAGCCAATCCGCCTATGAGGTTGGCCCTGAATTCCTGCAGGGCTTTCTGGATGATGATCCCGCCAATTCCCGTTACTTTTCCGGCGGCAAGGGCGACCGCGCCCTGTTCAACCTGCCTGCCTTCGGCCTTGCCCAATTGCGTGATGCGGGTGTCGGACAGGCCGAATGGACCGGGCATTGCACCTATACTGACGCCGATCGATTCTTTTCCTACCGCCGCACCACTCACTTGAAAGAGGCCGACTATGGCCGCCTGATTTCGGTCATCCGCCTGTAACTGCGGCCAAAACGCGGCAGCTTTTGACACGGCATTGTCTCAATTCATGCAGTGAAACATCAGAAAACCCATGATTGTCTCGTTTTTCTGAACAATCTGCAGCGCACTTGCCCGCCATAATTGACCACCGCATCACCTGCAAAAAATCGCAGGTTTTTCACGTTCGCCAAAACAGTGCCGCAATCGCAGGGCAGATTATCCTTAACGCGGAAACATTGCCGCCTTTCGAACAAGGGACCATTGCCATGAAACCACAACGCCGTTGGTTGAAATCCGTCATCGCCGCCAGCGAGGCACAAGTGCCAGCCATGCCATGGACACGCGGTCAGCGCCGCAAACCAAAGTCACTGACAGTATCTGCACCAAAACCTGCCATCGCTGCGCGCTGATTCGACCATAAGCAGCGCCTTCTTTGCCCTGTTTGCCAGTGCTTTAGTGAACAATGCGCAGGCAAGGTCCGGATCGTTTCCACGAATTCAGGCCTGGCTGCCCAAATTTTGACACGCATGTCGGAATAAGGCAGCTTGGTGTCACAGAGTTCATTCTGTCGCCCATGACGGTCTGTGCATCTTGCGACAACTGTCAAAGATCAGCCCGGCAAAGGCTGAACCTTGGGATCGATGCTCGGTAAGGCGGCCCTGGTGCACCCTCTGAAGGCACCGCAAAGGGGCCGCCTATCTGCTTTTTGGGGCTACCCGCGCCTTACGCCTGCTTCGCCAGCCGCGCCTCAAGCACTTCAAAGCTCAGACCCGGCTCATCCTTCGCACAGCGGATCACAAGGCTGGTCTTCACACTGGCCACATTCGCCGCCGATGTCAGCTGTTCCGTCAGAAACGTCTGGAACGTTGACAGGTCAGGTGCCACGCATTTCAGGATGAAATCGATCTCGCCGTTCAGCATGTGGCATTCACGCACCAAGGGCAGCGCCCGGCAATGCGCCTCAAATGCAGAAAGGTCCCGTTCGGCCTGGCTTTGCAGCCGCACCATCGCAAAGACCTGCACTTCGAACCCCAGTTCGCGCGCATTGATATCTGCATGATAGCCCCGGATATACCCCGCCTCTTCCAGCGTGCGGACCCGCCGCAGGCATGGCGGAGCCGAAATGCCCACCCGGCTGGCCAGTTCGACATTCGTCATCCGTCCGTCGGCCTGCAATTCTGCCAGTATTTGGCGGTCAATCGGGTCTAACTTGTGTCCGGCCATCCGCGCCCCCTGCAATTCCAGCATTCTATGTATGCGCAGACCCTGCTTTGCGCAATAATGTTTCATAACTGCGCAACATTTAGAAATCTCGGCATTGTGTTCATAGCCGCCATGCACAGGCCAATCGGGGGCTTTCCGCCCCATCAAAGCATGGTTATATCCCTTGCCTTGAACCATGGGGGCGCAAATGGGCACGCAACGGCACACGAAAGTTCTGATCATCGGCTCTGGCCCCGCAGGCTATACCGCCGCCGTCTATTCCGCCCGCGCCATGCTGAACCCCATCCTTGTGCAGGGCCTGCAGCCCGGCGGCCAGCTGACCATCACGACCGAGGTCGAGAACTGGCCGGGTGACACGCATGTGCAGGGCCCCGACCTGATGATCCGCATGCAGGAACACGCACAGGCCATGGGCGCCGAGATCATTTCTGATTACATCAGCAAGCTTGACCTGTCGCAGCGCCCCTTCGTGGCACATGCTGACAGTGGCACCACCTTCACCGCCGATGCCGTGATCCTTGCCACCGGTGCACAGGCCAAATGGCTGGGCCTGCCAAGCGAGGAAAAGTTCAAGGGCTTTGGCGTTTCAGCCTGCGCCACCTGCGATGGCTTTTTCTACCGTGGCAAGGAAATCGTGGTCATCGGCGGCGGCAACACGGCCGTGGAAGAGGCGCTGTTTCTGACGAACTTTGCCAGCAAGGTCACGCTGATCCATCGGCGTGATACGTTGCGCGCTGAAAAGATCATGCAGGACCGCCTGTTCAAGCACCCCAAGATCACCATGCTGTGGAACCATGAGGTGACCGAAGTGCTGGGCGATGAAGCCCCGCTTGGCGTGACGGCCGTGCGCGCACGCAATGTGCAAACGGGTGAGGTGCAGGATGTGCCATGCGCCGGATTCTTCGTGGCCATCGGCCATGCGCCGGCATCAGAACTGGTCAAGGATCAGTTGCCGCTGCACAACGGCGGCTATGTGCAGGTGGAACCCGGCAGCACCCGCACGGCCATTCCGGGCGTGTTTGCGGCGGGCGATCTGACTGATCACATTTACCGTCAGGCCGTGACCAGCGCAGGCATGGGCTGCATGGCCGCGCTGGATGCGGAAAAGTTTCTGGCGGGGCACTGAAGCATCTGCTCATCGCACCCTTGCGGGCGCTCTTCGCGACACGCAGCGAAGAGCGCCCGCAAGGGTGCGATGAGCGGCACCTTGGAATAACCGATGCATCCGTGACGCGGATAGATGTCTTGAACGCAGCCTGTCTGACGGAACAGCGTCCTTTCCCTGCGGCCTTCCCGCGTCACTTTCGCCTTTTTCCACGCAAAAGCAGCGTCTTTGCTTGAGTTTCGCCTTATTCGCAGGCTATGGCCCCGCCCGAATGACGGGAAAATCCGCCGCAGCAGCACAAGGCCAACCAGATGTCGCTTTCCATTCACGCTCCGATCCCGGAGCTTTATGTCTCGCATGATTCCGCCCAGAAACTGAAGGTCGAGGCAGGCAATCTGCCCTCATGGGATCTGACCGCGCGGCAGGTCTGCGATCTGGAACTCCTCATGAATGGCGGCTTCAACCCGCTGAAGGGCTTCATGTCCGAGGCTGATTACAACGGCGTTGTCGAAAACATGCGCACGGCCGATGGCCAGCTCTGGCCCATCCCAATCACGCTCGACGTATCCGAGAAATTCGCCGAAACCATCGCCCCCGGTCAGGATATCGCCCTGCGCGATGCCGAAGGCGTCATCCTTGCCATACTGTCCATCACCGACAAATGGGTGCCCAACAAGGCCAATGAGGCCGCCAAGGTCTTTGGTGCCGATGATCTGGCCCACCCTGCCGTCAACTATCTGCACAACGTCGCAGGCCCTGTCTACCTTGGCGGCCCCATTACCGGCATCCAGCAGCCCGTGCATTATGATTTCAAATCCCGCCGCGATACACCCAACGAACTGCGCGCCTTTTTCCGCAAGATGGGCTGGCGCAAGATCGTGGCCTTTCAAACGCGCAACCCCCTGCACCGCGCGCACCAGGAACTCACCTTCCGCGCTGCCCGCGAAGCCCAGGCCAACCTGATGATCCACCCAGTTGTCGGCATGACCAAACCCGGCGACGTCGATCATTTCACGCGCGTGCGCTGCTATGAAGCCGTGCTGGGCCAGTATCCGCAATCCACCACGACGATGAGCCTGCTGAACCTTGCCATGCGCATGGCTGGCCCGCGTGAGGCTGTGTGGCACGGCCTGATCCGCAAGAACCACGGTTGCACCCATTTCATCGTCGGGCGTGACCATGCCGGGCCGGGCAAGAACAGCCAGGGCGTTGATTTCTATGGCCCCTATGATGCGCAAACCCTGTTCAAGCAGCACGAGGCCGAAATCGGCGTGACCATGGTTGATTTCAAGCATATGGTCTATGTGCAGGAAAAGGCCCAGTACTACCCCGCCAACGAAGTGCCCGAAGGCGGCACCGTGCTGGATATCTCCGGCACCGAACTGCGCCGCCGTCTGCGCGAAGGCATCGACATTCCCGAATGGTTTTCCTTCCCCGAGGTCGTGGCCGAACTGCGCCGCACCTCGCCCGCGCGCAGCAAGCAGGGCTTTACCGTGTTCTTCACGGGCCTGTCGGGATCTGGCAAGTCAACCATCGCCAATGCGCTGATGGTCAAGCTGATGGAAATGGGCGGGCGCCCGGTTACACTGCTGGACGGTGATGTGGTGCGCAAGCACCTGTCATCGGAACTGGGCTTCTCCAAAGAGCACCGCGACATCAACATCAAGCGCATCGGCTATGTTGCGTCGGAAATCACCAAGAACGGCGGCATTGCCATCTGCGCCCCGATTGCGCCCTATACGGCAACGCGGCGCGCGGTGCGCGAGATGATCGAGGCCTATGGCGCGTTCATCGAAGTGCATGTGGCGACCAGCATTGACGAATGCGAACGGCGTGACCGCAAGGGCCTGTACAAGCTGGCCCGCGAAGGCAAGATCAAGGAATTCACAGGCATTTCCGATCCTTACGAGGCTCCGACCGCAGCCGAACTTGTGGTCGACACAGAAAACGTTGATGTTGATCACTGCGCGCATCAGGTGATCCTGAAGCTGGAATCGATGGGCCTTATCAAGGGGTAAGATCAGGCCAGTGCCGCCCTGC
>JBJOQW010000037.1:0-13544 GCA_046049665.1 Pseudomonadota bacterium
CGCATTGTTCGCGACATCGGGTAACGCAACGCCGACAGTCGGCTATGCCCGGAGATGTTCACTTATCAGGGAAATGGTGCTGCAAGAGAGGATTGAACTCTCGACCTCTCCCTTACCAAGGGAGTGCTCTACCACTGAGCTACTGCAGCGCCGGGTGCGGGCGGGATAAACGCAAACCATCGGCTTCGCAAGGGGGGAAACGCACGGGTTCTGGACCCTGTGACGTAGCTGCGCTATGCACGGTGCACGATGGAAAAGCCCGGCAAAACCGCCCCGAAACCGCAGCGCAGTGCAGCCGCCATCCGCGAGGAGCGGTTGAAGGCGGCGCTGAAGGCGAATATGGCGCGGCGCAAGGCGCAGGCACGGGTGCGGGCCAAGGCAGGGGCTGGGGTAGACCCGCAGTCTTCGGCCGAGAACAACAAGAACGAATGAGGGCAGGCAGATGGATTCGATACTGGTCAAGGGGAATGGCGCGCTGAACGGGGTGATCCCGATTGCGGGGGCCAAGAACGCGTGCCTGACGCTGATGCCGGCGACCTTGCTGTCAGAGGAACCACTGACGCTGACCAATGCGCCGCGGCTGTCTGACATCCGCACGATGACGCAGCTTTTGCAATCGCTTGGGGCCGAGGTGGCCAGCCTGCAGGATGGGCTGGTGCTGGCGATGTCGAGCCACAAGATTTCCAACCACACGGCGGATTATGACATCGTGCGCAAGATGCGGGCGTCGATCCTGGTGCTGGGGCCGATGCTGGCGCGGGATGGGCATGCGGTGGTGTCCTTGCCGGGGGGCTGTGCGATTGGCGCGCGCCCGGTGGATCTGCACCTCAAGGCGCTGGAAGCGATGGGGGCAGAGCTGGACCTGCGGGATGGCTATATCCACGCCAAGGCGCCGGGTGGGCGGCTGAAGGGGGCTACGTTCGAATTTCCCTTCGTGTCGGTAGGGGCCACGGAAAACGCGCTGATGGCGGCGACACTGGCCAAGGGCACGACAGTGCTGAAGAACGCTGCGCGCGAGCCAGAGATCGTGGACCTGGCGCGCTGCCTGCGGCGCATGGGTGCGCAGATCGAAGGCGAAGGCACAAGCACGATCACCATTCAGGGCGTTGATCGCATGGGCGGGGCGACGCATCCGGTGGTGACTGACCGCATCGAGCTTGGCACCTACATGCTGGCACCTGCAATTTGCGGTGGCGAGGTAGAGCTGCTGGGTGGGCGCATTGATCTGGTGGGGGCGTTTTGCGAAAAGCTGGACGCGGCGGGGGTGAGTGTGACGGAAACCGAACGCGGGCTGAAGGTGAGCCGCCGCAATGGCCGCGTGCGGGCGGTGGATGTGGTGACAGAGCCGTTCCCAGGCTTTCCGACCGACCTTCAGGCGCAGATGATGGCGCTGTTGTGCACGGCAGATGGCACATCGGTTCTGGAAGAAAAGATCTTTGAAAACCGCTTCATGCATGCGCCGGAACTGATCCGCATGGGGGCAAAGATTGATGTGCACGGCGGCACGGCAACGGTTACAGGCGTTGACGGCCTGAAAGGCGCGCGGGTGATGGCAACAGACCTGCGGGCAAGCGTCAGCCTGATCCTTGCGGCGATGGCGGCGGAAGGGGAAACCGTGGTAAGCCGGGTGTATCATCTGGACCGGGGCTATGAGCGGGTTGAGGAAAAGCTGTCGGCCTGCGGGGCGCATATCCAGCGGATTGCGGGATGAGCGATGCGCGGTTTGAAGATGGGGATGACCGCCCGCTGCGGATGATTGCACAGTCACCGGCAGATGTGCCGGTGCTGGCGGCGCTGTTGCAGGATGCGGTATTTCCGATGACGGAAATGCGCCGGGATGTGCGCCGGCGGCAGTTTGCCTTGCTGCTGAACCGCTTTCGCTGGGAAGATCATGCAGCCGCGGCGCGCGAAAACCGCAGCTTTGAACGGGTGCAAAGCCTGCTTGTGGTGCAGGATGTGCTGGCCGTGCAGACGCAGGGCATTGACCGGTCACAGGCGGATATGGTGCTGTCCTTGCTGACGATGGAATTTGTGGCGGGCGAGGACGGGGCAGGGGTGCTGACGCTGACGCTTGCGGGGGACGGGGCTGTGGCGCTGCGGCTTGAGACGCTGGACCTGACGCTGACAGATGTGACACGGCCCTACCGCGCACCATCCGGCAAGGCACCGCAGCATCCGGTCTGACGCGCCACGAATTTTCGTCGAAAATTCGTGTTTGCACAAAAAGGCTACAAATTTTCGCCGAAAATTTGCAGGTGCCGCGGGTGCTTGAGGCGGCACCCCCTTCACGCTATCTGCACGTGCAACAGGAGATCGCGCCATGCCCATGTTCCTTGATGCTGCCGACACAGGCTTTGCCGCTGCCTTTGAGGCGCTTTTGGGCATGAAGCGCGAGGAATCCGAAGATGTGGACCGCGATGTGGCGGCGATCATTGCCGATGTGCGCGCGCGGGGCGATGCGGCGGTCATTGACCTGACCGCCCGGTTTGACCGTCTTGATCTGACGCCGCAGACGCTTGCCTTTTCCCCGGCCGAGATTGCCACGGCCTGCATGGCCGTGCCTGCCGACACACGCGCAGCACTTGATCTGGCCGCAGCCCGCATCCGCGCCTATCACGAACGCCAGCGCCCGGTGGATGAAAGCTGGCAGGATGCCGCCGGGGCCACGCTGGGCTGGCGCTGGACGGCTGTTTCGGCGGCGGGGCTGTATGTGCCGGGCGGCACGGCCAGCTACCCTTCATCCGTGCTGATGAACGCAATTCCCGCGCAGGTGGCAGGGGTGCAGCGGCTTGCCATCTGTGCGCCCACGCCGGACGGGAACTATAACCCGGCGGTGATCTATGCCGCGCGCTTGGCAGGGGTGGAAACCATCTACCGTATCGGCGGCGCGCAGGCGATTGCCGCACTGGCCTATGGCACCCAGACCATTGCCCCGGTCGACAAGATTACCGGGCCCGGGAACGCATGGGTGGCGGCCGCCAAACGCCGGGTGTTCGGGCGCGTGGGCATTGACATGATCGCAGGCCCTTCGGAAATTCTGGTGATTGCCGACGCTGACAATGATGCCGATTTCATAGCCCTTGATCTGCTGTCACAGGCCGAGCATGACATTTCGGCCCAATCCATTCTGATCACCACGGACGCCAGCCTTGGCCACAAGGTTGCGCCGGCCGTGACTCGCCTTTGCGCGACCTTGCCACGCGCAGCCATTGCCGGGAAAAGCTGGGAAGATAACGGTGCCATCATCGTGGTGCGCGATCTGGATCAAGCAGCGGATCTGGCCAACCGCATTGCGCCCGAACACCTTGAAATCATGACCGCCGACCCCGAAGCTGTAGCCGCCAAAATCCCGCATGCCGGGGCGATCTTTCTGGGCCAATGGACGCCAGAGGCGATTGGCGATTATGTTGGTGGCCCGAACCATGTGCTGCCAACGGCGCGGTCGGCACGGTTTTCATCCGGACTGTCGGTGCTGGATTTCATGAAGCGCACCACGATGGCGCGGATGACGCCAGAGGCGCTGAAAGCCATTGGCCCAGCGGCAGAAACGCTGGCGAAAAGCGAAAGCCTCACGGCGCATGGCCTGTCGGTGCGCGCACGGCTGGACCGGTTGAATGGCTGACACCCCCTTGCCCAACGCGCTGCCCACTGGCATCACGGGCGTGTATCTGCTGTAAGGCCTGCCCATGTCCCGCCTCTGCCATATCGAGATTGACGAACGCGGGCTTGCGCGGCCCACGCCCGAGATTGAACAGGAACGCCGCGTGGCGATCTTTGATCTTCTGGAAGACAATTCCTTTGCCTTGCCGCCAAAGGCAGACCGCGCGCCACCGCCCGGCCCCTACCGGCTGCTGCTGGCGATCCGCGATGGGCGGCTGGTGTTTGACATTGCACAGGAAGACACGACCAAGGTCACGGAATTTATCCTGTCGCTGGGGCCGTTCCGGCAGGTGGTGAAGGATTACTTCCAGATTTGTGAGTCCTATTTCGACGCGGTCAAACGCCTGCCCCCCAGCCAGATCGAAGCGATTGATATGGCGCGGCGCGGCATTCACAACGAAGGCGCGCGCGTGTTGCAGGAACGCCTGGATGGCAAGGCCGATGTTGATATTGACACGGCGCGCCGCCTGTTCACCCTGATCTGCGTTCTGCACTGGGGCTGACAGGTGGCAGATTTCCCCGCCTCGGTTCTGTTCTGCTGCGATCATAACGCCGTGCGCTCGCCCATGGCGGAAGGGCTGATGAAGAAGCTGTATGGCCAGCGGGCCTATGTGCAATCGGCGGGCGTGCGCAATGACATGGAGATTGACGGCTTTTCAATCGCCGTCTGTGCCGAACTGGGGATCGAACTGTCGCGCCACCGCTCGCGCAGCTTTGACGAAATGGAACAATGGGGCGATGATCTAAGCCAGTTTGACCTGATCGTGGCGCTGTCGCCCGCCAGTCAGCGTCTGGCCCTGGAACTGACGCGGTTTTACCATCTGAACGTGGAATACTGGCCGATCATTGACCCCACGGGTCTGGGCGAAGGCCGTGAGGCCAAGCTGCAGGCCTACCGGCAGGCGCGTGACCAGATCAGGGACCGGATGCTGCAGCGGTTTGGCGAACCCACGGCCTGATCACGCCGCTTTTGCAGCGCGGTGCGCCATGATGGCGGGCAGGCTGCATTCGATCAACGTGGCCAGTTGTACGACATGTGCAGATACCTGCTGGCCTAGCGGGGTCAGGCTGTAGTCTACATGCGGCGGCACCACGTCATGCGCGACACGCTGCACCAGCCCGTCACCTTCCAGCAGTTGCAGGGTTTGCGCCAGCATCCGTTCGCTGACCCCGCCAATGCGCCGCCGCAGCGTGCTGAACCGGTGCGTGCCGGTTTGCAGAGCAATCATCACGAGCCCGCCCCAGCGGCTTGTCACATGTTGCAGCACGATGCGTGACGGGCATTCTGCCACAAGCACATTGCCGTTTTCGAATTGTCGCAAAAGGGCGGTGGCTTGCTCTGCGGGTGTCATGTGCGCTCCTGCATAATACTTACAAAAATGTAGGTACTTCCTTTTCGTAAGTAAAGGCGTATTTGTCGCCCATCACAACCATAGGAGACGCCTTTCATGACAATCGCCGTTACCGCAGCTACGGGCCAGCTTGGCCGCCTTGCCATTGCCGCGTTGAAGGCGCGTGGGCATTCGCCCATTGCACTGGCGCGCAATCCTGCCAAGGCAACGGATCTGGGTGTGCCTGTGCGCGCGTTTGACTATTTTACCGCCGATGCCGGGGCCGTTGCCGGGGTGGATGTGCTGGTGCTGATTTCATCGAATGACTTCAATGATCGCACGGGCCAGCATGCCCGCGTGATTGCCGCTGCCAAGGCGGCAGGTGTCGGGCGCATCGTCTATACCTCTATCCTGAAGGGCGCTGCATCCCCGCTGATCCTTGCGCAGGATCACATCGTGACCGAAGCTGATCTGCGTGCTTCGGGCCTGCCATTCACTGTCTTGCGCAATGGCTGGTATACCGAAAACTACGCCGGGTCACTGGGCGGGGCGATTGCCGGCGGGGCCATGGTGGGCACGGCGGGCGATGCGCGCTTGTCCACCGCTGCCCGCGCCGATTATGCCGAGGCGATTGCCGTGGTGGCCAGCGCCGATGGCCACGCAGGGCAAATCTATGAACTGGCTGGCGACAATGCCTACACGTTGGCCGACATGGCCGCCGAGGTTTCGCGCCAGACTGGCAAAGCACTGCCTTATGCCGATATGCCGTCCGATGCCTACCAGGCGCTGCTTGTCAGCTTTGGTCTGCCTGAAGGGCTGGTGGTTGCGCTGGCCGATTCCGATACCCATGCCAAGGCGGGCCATCTGTTTGATGACAGCAAAACCCTGTCGCGCCTGATCGGGCGGCCGACAACGCCCATGGCCGCAACCGTTGCGGCGACACTGGCTGCGCTTTGATGGACAGGCTTTTCCCCCCGACGCTAAATTGCAGTTGGGGGGAAGGGTCTGCCTCTGCGGCATAGATTGACGTCCGCTGCCAGATTTCGCTTGAAAATTGCCTGCGTCAGGCGCATATGCCGCCGCGTGCCTGCGCCCTTGTCGCGGGCGAAACTCTATTGGAGAGACCATGGCCAAGGAAGACATTCTCGAATTCCCCGGTGTCGTCAAGGAACTCCTGCCGAACGCGACATTCAAGGTCGAACTCGATAATGGCCATGAACTGATCGCGGTGATGGCAGGCAAGATGCGCAAGAACCGCATCCGCGTGCTGGCAGGTGACAAGGTACAGGTGGAAATGACCCCCTATGACCTGTCAAAAGGCCGCATCAACTATCGCTTCAAGTAACCAGCCTTGCGGTTGATTTTGGGATCAGGCAGCCCGCGCCGGCTGGAATTGCTGGCGCAAATCGGTGTGGTTCCTGATGCCGTGCGTCCCCCTGACATTGATGAAGACCCGATCAAGGGTGAACTGCCGCGGCCTTATTGCGTGCGCCTTGCGCGCGAAAAGGCGTTGGCGCTGCAGGCGGATGATGATGATATCGTGATCTGTGCCGATACCACGGTGGCCCTTGGGCGCCGTATTCTGGGCAAGCCGCGCGATGCAGCGCAGGCGGCGGAATTTCTGCTGAAACTGGGCGGGCGCAGGCATCAGGTGATTACCGCCGTTGCGGTGCGCCGGGGCGCAAAGCTGTGGCAAAAAGACAGTGTCAGTGCTGTGAAATTCAAGCGTCTGTCCGACGCCGAATTGAACGCCTATCTGGCCAGCGGTGATTGGCAGGGCAAGGCGGGCGGATACGGCATTCAGGGTGCGGCGGGTGCGTTCATTCCGTGGATATCGGGCAGCTATACCGGCATCATGGGCCTGCCTGTTGCCGAAACCGCAAGCCTGCTTTCCGCTGCAGGCTACCCCCTATGGAGAACCGCATGAAGGGCCGCGCCGTCATTCTGGACGAAATCAACGGCCAGCAGGCCGCAGCCCTGCTTGAAGATGGCATGCTGGTCGAACTTGCCATTGATCCGGCCACGGATGTGCCGATGCCGGGCGCAATCTACCGCGCCGTCGCCGACCGTCCGATGAAAGGGCAGGGCGGCATTTTCGTGAAACTGCCGCAGGGCAGCGGCTTTTTGCGCCAGATCAGCGGCATTGCGCCCGGCCAGCGCCTGCTGGTGCAGGTGACGGGACCGGCTGAGGATGGCAAGGCCACACCTGTCACCGCGCGCCTGCTGTTCAAAAGCCGCTTTTCCATCATCACACCCGATGCGCCCGGCCTGAACATCAGCCGCCGCATCAAGGACGAGGACCTGCGTGCCGAACTGCAGGACATTGCCACCGCGCAAATGAAAGGGGCAGATGAGGCGCTGGGCCTTATCCTGCGCTCGGCCTGCCTTGACGCAGAACCCGATGCCGTGGCCGAAGACATTGCCGCCATGCGCGGGCTGGCCGAGGCTGTGCTGACCGATCTTGATGGCGCGCCGGAATTGCTGGTCGATGGGGCAGGGGCGCATGAGACGGCGTTCCGCGACTGGCTTGATCCCGCCCCCGACGCCGTGGAAACCGATGAGGGCAGTTTTGAAGCGCATGGCGTGCTTGAGCTGCTGGATGCGCTGCGCCGCCCGCGGGTGCCAATTGGCGAAGGCCACATGATGATAGAACCCACGCGCGCACTGGTGGCGGTTGATGTCAACACCGGCGCCGACACCAGCCCGGCGGCAGCGCTGAAGGTGAACATCGCGGCGGCGCGCGATCTGCCGCGCCAGTTGCGTTTGCGCGGGCTTGGCGGACAGGTCGTGGTGGACTTTGCCCCGATGCCCAAACGCGACCGGGCCATTCTGGACCAGGTGATCCGCGCGGCTTTCAAGACTGAAGGCGAGGTGAACCTGGCCGGCTGGACCACGCTTGGCCTGTATGAACTGACGCGCAAGCGTGACCGTCTGCCATTGTCACAGGTGCTGGCATGAGCTGTGCCATCTGCGGTAAACCCGTTGAAAAGGCATACAAACCCTTTTGCTCGCGCCGCTGTGCGGATGTTGATCTGGCGCGCTGGCTGAACGGGTCTTACGCCATTCCCGTGCCGCCTGATGACCCTGACGCCGAGGCGGATCAATCCGGTCAAGACCCCCGGCCGCATTGACCACTTTCCCGCCGGACGCGGCAGATTTTCCCGCAATTCCCTCTGGACAGCCCCCCAACCCTCGCGTATCACGCCCAAAGTTTGCATATGCAGACCCAACGGTGCCCAGATAGCTCAGTTGGTAGAGCAGCGGATTGAAAATCCACGCGGCCACCAAAAAATACCAGCCAAGCTGCACGAAAATCCCAATAAAATAAGCGTTTTTTCATCGCACAGTTGCGACTTCATGCGTTGCACAGTCATCGCACAGTTCTGCCTGTGTTTCTGCACGGCTGACGCAGATTTAATGTGTTGGACACAGTGTTTGTTGTTGGTCTGGCCCACAGCGTTGATGGGCGACAGGGCACTGGCGAAGGGCTGCACGGTGAAGAACTGTGTCCACTAGCGAACCGATAGCTGGGGCCGTGCTACGGGGAAGGAACCGGCCTAACCCGCGATATTTTTCCCTTCCCCCTCTAGACAGTGCCGCAGCCCTCGTCTATCCACCCGCGTAGCAAACACATGTACGTTTGCCACGGTGCCCAGATAGCTCAGTTGGTAGAGCAGCGGATTGAAAATCCGCGTGTCGCTGGTTCGATTCCGGCTCTGGGCACCACTTAATCCAACAAAATCAAGTTACAAAGCATCGCACAGTTTCTACTTCGTGCGTCGCACAGTCATCGCACAGTTTTTTGGTGCGTTGACGCTGCGGGCTTGGGTTGGAATCAACTGTGGTGGACACAGTGTTTGCGGAAGCTGTTGGGACACAGCATTTGACTTTACTGGCGCGACATAATGAACGAGGCCACCCTCTGAGTGAGTTTGCACATCTGGTTCTGTGCTTGTCTGGCTCGCTCGCGTAGTTCCGAAATCGTTCACCGACTGACGATCCAGTGGATGTTGCCTATGGATGAGTCCTCGGCCAATGTGTCCACATGAAAATCATTGATAACTCATCAATTCTGCTTGGCAACGAGCTAAGAGCCAGCTTGGTTAGGGGCTCGCGACTGAAGATTGCCGCTTCGTGCTTCTCGATCTACGCCTTTGAGGCACTTAAGGCTGAACTGGGCAAGGTCGATTTTGTCCAGTTCGTCTTCACAACGCCAACTTTCGTGCCAAGTGAAGTCACGGATCGTGTCCGCAAGGAGCGCCGTGAGTTCTTCATTCCTAAGGCTGGTATCGCAAGTAGCCTCTACGGGACAGAATTCGAAATCCAGCTACGCAATAAGCTGACCCAACGTGCGGTAGCACGTGAGTGCGCAGAGTGGATACGCAAGAAAGTACAATTCAAGTCGAACAAATCCAAAGCGCCTATGCAGCAGTTCATGCACCTGGGCGGTACCTCAGACCCTAAGGCGTTCATGCCGATCAGCGGGTTTACCGCAGTCGATCTTGGATATCAGAAAGGCGATGCTGTTTCGAATTTCGTGACCGAGTTCGACGATCCGCGGCACACCGGCATGTATCTTCAGCTGTTTAACGAAATTTGGAATGACGCTGAGAAGGTGCAGGATGTCACAGATGCCATATGTGAGCACATTGAAAGCGTCTATCAAGAAAACTCACCGGAGCGTGTGTACTTCTTGATACTCTACAACATCTTCCGTGATTTCTTGGCGGATGTGAGCGACGACGTTTTGCCCAATGACTTAACGGGATATCAGGACACACTCGTCTGGAGTAAGCTGTTCAACTATCAAAAAGATGCAGCCACGGGCATCATCAACAAGCTTGAGACCTACAACGGCTGCATCCTTGCTGACAGCGTTGGGCTTGGGAAGACCTTCACTGCACTTGCTGTCATCAAGTACTATGAGCTTCGAAACCGGGCAGTTCTCGTTCTTTGCCCGAAGAAGCTGGCTGACAACTGGCGAAACTACAATACGAACCTTAAAACCAACATCTTTGCCAAGGACAGGTTCAACTATGACGTGCTTTGCCATACTGACCTCTCGCGAACCTCGGGCGATAGCTTTGGTATTCCGCTCAATCGGGTCAACTGGGGCAACTATGACCTAGTTGTCATCGATGAAAGCCACAACTTCCGTAACAACGACATCTACAAGGACCGAGAGACGCGATACCAGCGTCTCATGAACAAGGTCATCCGTGACGGTGTGAAGACCAAGGTTCTCATGTTGTCTGCGACACCTGTGAACAACAGGTTTACGGACCTGCGTAACCAACTGGCACTTGCCTATGAAGGTCAGTCTGATGCGCTGAGCAAGAACCTCAAGACCAAGACGTCCATCGAAGAAATCTTCCGGCGTGCCCAGAAAGCTTTCAACGTTTGGTCAGAACTGCCGCCAAGTGAGCGTACAGCAGCAGCCATCCTGAAGTCGCTGGACTTCGACTTCTTTGAGCTTCTGGATGCCGTGACCATTGCACGGTCACGAAAGCACATCACCACTTTCTATGACACCAAGGACATCGGGCAGTTCCCGCAACGCTTGAAGCCGCTCTCTTTCCATTGCCCGATTACTGATCGTGCGGATGTCATGGGGTTCAACGACATCTTCGCGCAGCTTTCAGTGCTGAAACTCGCTGTCTACGCACCCATCAGCTATATCTTACCCAGCCGTTTGCGGAAGTACGAAGAACTGTACGACACGCAGACCGAGGGCGGACGTGGGAAGCTGCGGCAGCTAGACCGCGAACGCAGTTTGCAAGCCCTAATGACTACCAACCTGCTGAAGCGGCTGGAAAGTTCAGTCGAGGCGTTCCGAATTACATTGGGCGCATTGGCTGGTAACGTGTCGCGCACTTTGGATGCCATCACGGATTTCCAGCGCAATGGAGGCGCAACTGTCATCGGTGACTACACGGCTGAACTTGAGGAATTCGAGACTGAAGACGAAGACTTGAGTGGTTTTGACGAGTTCACAGTCGGCAAGAAAATCCAGATCAGCCTCGCCGACATGGATCTGCCGTCATGGAAGCATGACCTTGAAGCAGACCTCTTCCTCATTGAGCAGCTACTCACATCGATGCGACTTGTTAAGCCTGAGCATGACGCCAAGCTTCTGCATCTGAAGAACCTGCTGGCCGCGAAACTGTCAAATCCATTGAACCCCGGCAACAAGAAAGTCCTGATCTTCACGGCTTTCGCGGACACGGCGAACTACCTCTACGAGAACCTTGCCCCGGACATGCTTGAACGGCACGGGCTGCACAGTGGGAAGGTGACCGGCTCAGGCGGTCCGAAGACGACGCTGAAGAAGTCTTATGACTTTCAGTCTGTACTGACGCTTTTTTCGCCACGGTCAAAGGAGAAGGCAGCGATCTTGCCGCATGAGCCTGCCGAATTAGACATCCTGATCGGCACAGATTGCATTTCAGAAGGGCAAAACCTCCAAGACTGCGACTATCTGGTCAACTACGACATTCACTGGAACCCCGTACGCATTATTCAGCGTTTCGGCAGGATCGACCGCATCGGCTCACCCAACACAAAAATCCAGCTTGCCAACTACTGGCCCGATATCTCGCTGGACGAATACATCAACCTCAAAGAACGGGTTGAGAACCGTATGATGATTGCGGATGTGACGGCCACGGGCGACGACAACGTGCTGACGGCCAAGAGCAGCGAGATTGCCTATCGCAAAGACCAGCTCAAGCGTATGCAGGAAGAGGTGATCGAGCTAGAAGACGTGAAGACGGGCATTTCGATCACCGACCTTGGATTGAACGACTTCCGCATGGACCTTCTGAACTACGTCAAGGATCACGGCGACCTTGAGAATATGCCGAACGGACTCCATGCCGTCGTGCCTGCCCAGTCCGATCTTGGCTTGGTTCCCGGAGCCATCTTCGCACTGCGCAACATCCATGACACGGTGAACGTAAACCAGCAGAACCGGCTGCACCCCCATTACCTCGTCTATATCAGCAACGATGGCGACATCATCGCGGACCATACCGAGGTGAAGCGCCTGCTGGACCTAATACGCACCAGCTGCAAAGGACAGTCGAACCCGATCACTGCTGTGTGCCGACTGTTCAACGAGCAAACGCAGGATGGGCGCAAGATGGACCAGTATTCGGAGCTGCTCAGCCAAGCCATCCGGTCGATGATCGACGTGAAGGAAGAGCGTGACATCGACAGTTTGTTCAGCGGCGGCAGGACGACTGCCCTTGTACATACTATTGCCGGACTGGATGATTTTGAGCTGATTGCATTCTTGGTTGTCCAGGAGGCTGCCGGGTGACAGTGCTGTTTGACTACCCAAAGTCGGCTGCGTTCGGGCGTGTGTTGCCCAAGAACAAGATTTACGAACACGCCGATGCCAACACGGCGCTGAAAGAGCGGTTTGTCTCGGACGTTGATCAGATCGTCTGGAAGTATAAGCTGGCCCCAGAGACCATCAATCTTTCGGCTACCAAGTCCGTCACGGAAATACAGGTCTTTGTCATCAGCTTGAAGGTGGCGACCCTGCACACCGATGTGCTTCGCGCCATCGACCGTGCCATCCCATTCCCGTTGATCTACGAGCTTTCACATGCCGGTCGCAGCCAAACCGTCGCCGCCTATAAGCGGCCAAGTGAGGCGGATGGGGCGAAGTGGGTGGTAAGCGACTATTTCCGGGGGGACTGGGTGCCGTCGGACACGCCGCGCACACCGCTGCCCGTGGCCTTGGACCTTGCTTCGCTGTACGACAAAATCCTGACGGCGCTGATGCCTGTGCAGCCCTTGATTCAAGAGGACATTCAGGCACGGGTCGCACGCGTTGAGGCTATCAAAGCCAAAGAGCGCGAGGTTGAGCGGATCAAGGGTCAGCTTGCCCGCGAGAAGCAATTTAATCGAAGGGTCAGCATCAACGCTGCCTTACGCCACGCAAAGCAAGAACTGGAACAGCTGAAGGCAGCTGATTTGACAGGTGAATGAGAGGAATACGGCAATGGACAAACTGAAGATGCACAGCCCTGACTTGACGCAGGATAACATTGCCAAAATTCGTTCACTGTTTCCGGGCTGTGTGACTGAAGCTGCAAATCCAGATGGGTCGATCAGGTTGACAGTGGATTTTGATCAGTTGCGCCAAGAGCTTTCTCACAACCTCGTGGAAGGAATTCAGGAACGATATCAGCTTAATTGGCCCGGAAAAGCTGCTTCACTAGCTTTATCCAATGCGCCCACAGCGAAAACACTTCGCCCTATGGTAGCCGACAGTGTTAACTTTGACGTTACAAGCAACATTTACATAGAGGGCGACAACCTAGATGCGCTTAAGCTTTTGCGCGAAACGTATTTGGGATCGATAAAGATGATCTATATCGATCCTCCTTACAACACTGGAAACGATTTTCTTTATAACGATGACTTCGCTGAAACATCAGAGGAATACTTAAAGAGATCTCTGCAAAAGGACGATGCGGGCAACAGATTAACAGTGAACAAGGAGACAAACGGAAAGTTTCATTCAGACTGGCTTTCTCGCAT
>JBJOQW010000038.1:0-19049 GCA_046049665.1 Pseudomonadota bacterium
GCCCTCGGCCGGGTTGGTGATGATGTCGCCGCGCGCGGTAGAGCGGCTGGAGGCGACCACGTCAAACAGCTTTGCGGTGGATCTGAAAAAATGGCGCAGCATCATGGCGGCCTATGAGGGCGGGGGGCATGCGTACCATGCAACGATGCCGACCGATGCGCTGGTGGGTTTCCGCGATGCGATGCTGGAGACGAGGGCGATGGGCTTTGCGCAGGCGAAGGCGGCGCAGTGGCAGCTGGGGCGCGATGTGCGGGGAATGCTGGCGGAAAAGCAGGTGCCATCAGTGGCGGCCGAGGGGTTTCAGGCGCCGGGCGTGGTGGTGAGTTATACGTCTGACCCGGATGTGAAATCGGGGGCCAAGTTTCTGGCGGAAGGTATGCAGATTGCGGCAGGCGTGCCGTTGCAGGTGGGAGAGGGGGCGGAGTTCATGACCTTCCGCATTGGCCTGTTCGGGCTGGACAAGCTGGGCGACGTGCCGGGCACGGTGGCACGTTTGCGCAAGGTGGTGGACCGGGTGCTGTAAGCCATGGGCAAGGATGTGGGCGAGGCGATGCCGGATGCGGCCTTCATGCGCACGGCGCTGAAGGGATCATCGGTGGAAGCCAGTTACGCGGGGGCGCTGAGCTTTCTGCGGCGGAAGTACACGAAGGATCTGACGGGGGTTGATCTGGCGATCACGGGCATTCCGTTTGATCTGTCGGTCAGCAACCGGCCGGGCACGCGCTTTGGTCCAGAGGCCATCCGGCGGGCCTCGGCGCAGCATTCATGGGGGCCGGTCTGGCCCTGGCGGTTTGATCCGTTTGATACGCTGGCGGCGGTGGACTATGGCGATTGCGCCTTTGACTGGGGTGCGCCGATGAATATTCCTGCGGCGATTGAGGGTCATATCGCTGGGATCATTGCGGGCGGGGCTGCGACGCTTTCGCTGGGGGGTGACCATTTCACGACCTATCCAACGCTAAACGCCTATGCGGCGAAATACGGGCCGATGGGCGTGGTGCAGTTTGATGCGCACCGGGATGTGGAGGAAGACGCGGGCGGGCGGATCGACCATGGCAGCATGTTCTATTACGCGGTGAAGGAAGGGATCATTGATCCCAGACGCATGGTGCAGGTGGGCATCCGGACCTGTTTTGTGGGCGAACGCAGCCATGGCATGACGATCCTGCATGCGGACCGGGTGCAAGAGATGGGGCCGGAGGCGGTGGCGGATGTGATCAGGGGGGTGCTTGGTGACGGGCCAAGCTACCTGACCTTTGACATTGATTGCCTTGATCCAGCGGCGGCACCGGGTACGGGGACGCCGGTGCCGGGGGGCCTGAGCAGCTATCAGGCGCTGGCGATCTTGCGGGCGTTGAAGGGCGTGGATTTTCTGGGGATGGATGTGGTGGAGGTATCACCGCCCTATGACCATGCCGAAATAACGGCAAATGCGGCGGCGATGATTGCGGCGGAAATGCTGTGCCTGAAGGCATGGGCGCGGGGCGCGCGCCCTGTGGGTATGGACGATTAGCGCACACCCAGCCCGGTTTTCATCAGCGTCTTGCGCACGGGGTCGGCGGCGGTCAGGGCGCGCAGGCCTGAGGCGCGCAGATTGCGGAACAAGGGGGACTGGGCGATGGCAGCACGGTTCAGGGCATCAATCCCCGTCACGCGCAGGCGCAGGTCCGGCATGCGGGCGCGGGCGTAGGCGGTGAGCATCTTTTCGTCGCCAAGGCTAGCGGGGCTGGCCTTGGCGAGGGTCAGCAGGGTGGCGATGTCGGCGAGTGACATGTTCAGGCCCTGCGCACCGATGGGGGGCACGACATGGGCGGCCTCGGCGATCAGGGCGGTGCGTTCGCCTGTAATTGCCCCTGCAAGCTGCGAAATGATGGGCCAGGTGGTGCGGCGCGAGGCAAGCGTCAGCGGGCCCATGCAATGGGTGGATCGTTCGGTGGCGGCCTGCGCGAAATCAGCGTCAGGCAGGGACATGAGGGCGGCAACGTTGGGGCCGGTCTCCATCCAGACCACGGCCGAGCAGGGCAGGCCATCACGATCAGGCAAGGGTACAAGGGTGAAGGGGCCGCCGGTGCGGTGAATTTCGGTTGAAACCGAGGCGTGTGGAATGGGGTGGGTGACGGCAAAGGTCATGGCCTTTTGGCCATAGCGCGTGGTGGTGACAGGAATGCCAAGGGCCTGGCGCACGGGTGAGGTGCGGCCATCAGCGGCGATGACCATGCGCGCGCGCAGGCGGGTGGCATCGGTCAGGGTCACGATTGCCTCGGACTCGCGTGTGGTCATGCGGGTGAAACTGGTGCCAATTTTCAGGGTGACGTTGGGCAGGGTGGCCAGATGCGCAAGCATTTCACGGCGCAAAAGCCAGTTGGGCAGGTTCCAGCCAAAGGGTGCGTCGGAAATCTCGGCAGCGTCGAAATCGCGCGTCAGGCGGGGTTCATTGGCCTCGCCCCCGGCATCAATCAGGCGCATGACTTGCAAGGGCGTGCCATGCGGGGCGAGTGCGGGCCAGAGGCCAGCCTCGGTCAGCAGGTCACGCGCGGGTTGCAGAAAGGCGGTGGTGCGCAGATCGGCGCCGTCATCATCGCGCGCGGTCACCGGGCTGTGGGGTTCGGCCAGGGTGACGGTGAACCCGGCATTGCCAAAGGCTGCGGCCGCGGTCAGGCCAGCGACGCCGCCGCCGGAAATGAAGATATCGGTGTGTTCTGTGGTCATGCCTTGGATATGGCGCGGAACGCAGGCCGCGCCAAGCGACATTTTGGCCTAGGCCAGCGCCTGCAGAAAGCAGGTCAGATCAGCGGTGTGGTGCTGGATATGGGGTGCGTCATGCGGGCTGTCGGCCACAAGGATGGTGCGCATGCCCATGGCGTGCGGCGCTGCCAGATTGCGCGGGTCATCTTCGAACATGGCGGCACTGCCGGGATCGGTGCCATCCTTGGCAAAGACGGTCTCGAAGGCCACACGCTCGGGCTTGGGGCGGAAGGCGGCATCCTCGACGCCATAGACGGCATCAAAGCATTCAGACAGGCCACGGGCGGCCAGCACATTGCGGGCATAGGGGGCAGAGCCATTGGTATAGACGATGCGGCGGCCGGGCAGGGCCATGATGGCCCGTGCCAAGGCAGGGTCGGGTGTCAGGGCGGCAAAGGAGATGTCATGCACATCCACGAGGTAAGGGCGCGGGTCGACATCATGTTCGGCCATCAGACCGGCAAGGGTGGTGCCATGGGTTTGCCAATAGTGCTGGCGCAGGTGATTGGCCCTGTCACGATCAACGCCAAGGGCCTGCATGACCCAATCGGTCATCTTCACCTCGATCTGGTCAAACAGACGCACAGAGGGGTGATAGAGCGTATTATCAAGGTCAAAGACCCAATGGCGGACGTGGGCAAACTGTTGGCGCATAAACGGGGTGTAGTTTGCGGCGTGGGTTGATTGCAAGGGGTGGGGCAGCTACGGTTTGGGCGTTGCAAAGATAAAGGTCTGATCCCGGTGCAAAAAGATGCCTATACGCTGATCCTGGAAGCGATTGATGCAGGGTTTTTCAAACCCGGAGACAGGCTGGTGGAGTCAGAACTGGCTGACCGGTTTGGCGTATCACGCACGCCGGTGCGCGAGGCGCTGCAGCGGCTGGAAACGCAAGGCATGCTGACGCGGGATGGGCGCAGCCTGATTGTGGCAAGTCTGGACCATAACCAGCTGGCGGAACTGTACGCGGTGCGGACCGAGTTGGAGGGGTTGGCAGCGCGTCTGGCGGCACGGGCCGCAACGGATGAGGAAGTGCGGGTGCTGCGGGGGATGGTGGAGGAAGACCGCAAGCTGATTGGCGGCGATCCCAAGGAGCTGAGCCGGGCGAACAAGCGGTTTCACAAGCAGATCCATCTGGCCAGCCATAACCGCTTTCTGATCCAGCAGCTTGATCTGGTGCATCGGTCGATGGCGCTTATGGCAACCACGTCCTTTGCGGCGGAAGGGCGTGATGAGCTGGGCCTTGCCGAACATGACCGCATCATCGCGGCGATCGAGGCGCGCGATCCTGAGGCGGCTTATCAGGCCTTGCGGACGCATATCTCAAAAGCATTCGAGACGCGGCTGCGGGTGGATGCGGGCGAATTGCGCACAAGGTGACCCTAGTCAAGGGACCCTAGTCCAGGTCAAAGTGACCGTGCGAGGTTTTATCCCAGTAGAACGGCCGGGCAACAACCTCGTACAGGGCTTTGTAGGCGGCAAAGGCCGATAGGGGAAAGTAAAAATAGGCAGGCAAGACCCAGTGCAGCTTTGTGCCTTTGCCGCGCAAGGCCATGCCGTAAAGATTGATGGCGATGCTCACGCCCTCCATTGCAAGCAAGGCGAGGGTGATTGGCAACAGGACGGCAGGGTTCAACACCGCCACCGCCGGATGTCCCAGACCAAGCGCGAAGGCCCACAGCGACCACATCACCGGCACCAGCAAGGCCTGACAGATCGATCCCAGAAACAACACTTGCACGCCGATGAACCGGGCCCAGCCCAATTGCCGCAGCAAAAGAGCAGGGTCACGCATGTGAATGGCCCATGTCAGCATATACCCCTTGATCCAGCGTGAACGCTGCCGGATCCATGGCACGATACGGCAGTTCGCCTCTTCTTCGGTGACGCTGGCCAGCAGTTCCGTCCGATAGCCGTGGCGCGCAAGGCGCAGACCCAGATCAGCGTCCTCGGTCACGTTGTGGGCATCCCATCCGCCAAGCTGTTCAAGGATGGTGCGGCGAAAGAACAGGGTCGTGCCGCCAAGGGGCAGCACAAGCCCCAGCCGGGCCAGACCAGGCAACATCACACGAAACCAGGCGGCATATTCGACGGTAAAGCAACGCGACAGCCAGTTTGTTTTCGGATTGTAGAAATCAAGAACACCCTGCAAGCAGGCCACCTGCGGCGGAGAATGTGCGAATTTGTTCACAACATCATACAGTTGTTGTGGGGCTGGAGCATCTTCGGCGTCATAAACGCCGATGATTGATCCCTTGGCAAAGATCATTGCGTGGTTCAGGGCGCGTGGTTTGGTGCGCAAGGTGCCTTCGGGCACGATAATGGTGCGCATCCACCCGGGCATGTCCACGCTTTGCAATGCCGCGCGGGTGACCGTATCATCATCTTCAACAGCAAGGATGACATCAAGCAGATCACGCGGATAATCAATCCGCCCCAGCCGTGCCATCAGGCGGTGGGCAATATCAGCCTCGCGGTACAGCGCGACGATGACGGTGATGACGGGCAGTTGCAGGGGCGTTACGGCAGGCGCAGGGCTTTCGGCACCCGCGCCCTTGGCGCGCACTGTGGCCAGCACAAGGATTTTCAACACAGATGACGCGACCATCCAGAACAGGCCGAAACCCACAAGGCTGATCACGACAGCTTGGGGCGCAACGGCAACCAGCAACCAGAAGGCGGCCACGACCAAGGCAAGCAGCGGCAGATAAGGGATGACCGACCAGTTGCGGCAGCTTTCCTGTGCGGGCACGCGTGTTTCGGCCGCCGTGGCAAGCACCGCTCCACGCAACGCAAGCACCTTGCTTTCGATCAGTTCGAACGGTGCAAGGTGGGGCAGGAACATGCCGTTGTGCCCGGTCAGTTCCGGCAGGCGTGGAACCACGGCGGCATCCGACACGGCAATCAACAAGGTTTGGCCGATCAGGCGCAGGGGCAATACACCTTCGGCAAGGGCGCGGGCGGGGGTAAAGCGATCAAGCAACCGCGGGTCCGCCTCAAAGCGGGCCGGATCGACGCGGGGCAGGGGGGCGCTGCGGCCAAACGGCCCGTAAAGGCGCGCTTCTTCGGCGGTGGGGCCGATCACGGACCCGTCAAGGGCCCCGCCTGGTTGCGCGGCGATCACGCGTTCAAGCGCCACCGATGCGCCCTTGCCCCCGGTGCGCAAGGCATCTGGCCGGTTGACGACAACACGAAGCTGCGAGGTTTTCATCCTGCCCTGACCTGCCATTGCGCCATTCAAGGCCAACATGGCGCACTCAGGGTTAACCGATGGTTAAGATCGGACGAATTCCGCTAGGCGGCGCGGCGTTCTTTCATTGCGGCGGCAAAGCGTTCGAACAGATAGTAGCTGTCTTGCGGGCCGGGGGATGCCTCGGGGTGGTATTGCACGGAAAAGATGGGCTTTCCGGTAACGGCAATGCCACAGTTTGACCCGTCAAACAGCGAGACATGTGTTTCGGCCACGCCTTTGGGCAAGGTCTGGCTGTCCACGGTAAAGCCGTGGTTCATCGAGGTGATTTCAACCTTGCCGGTGGTCAGATCCTTGACGGGGTGGTTTGCGCCGTGGTGGCCGTGGTTCATTTTCACCGTGCGCGCGCCAAGCGCCAGTGCCAGCATCTGGTGGCCAAGGCAGATGCCGAACACCGGCAGATCGGCCTTGAGCACGCCCTGGATCATTGGCACGGCATAGCTGCCGGTGGCGGCAGGGTCACCCGGACCGTTGGACAGGAACACGCCTTCAGGGTTCAGGGCCATGACATCTTCGGCCGTGGCCGTGGCGGGCAGCACGGTGACCTCGCAGCCGGCCGAGGCAAGGCAGCGCAGGATATTGCGCTTGGCACCGTAGTCAATGGCCACCACGCGAAAGCCGGGTTCGGTGCGGCGCGTATGGCCCTGCGGCCAGGCCCACCGCTTTTCATCCCAGGTGTAGGACTGCGCACAGGTCACATCCTTGGCCAGATCAAGGCCGACAAGGCCCTTCCATGCGCGGGCCTGTGCCACCAGTGCGGCAATGTCAAAATTCCCATCAGGATCATGGGCAAGCGCCACATGCGGCGCACCCTGCTGACGGATGGCGCGGGTCAGGCGGCGGGTATCAAGCCCACCAATGCCGATGCGGCCCTTGGAGGCCAGCCATGCCGTCAGCTCACCCATGGCGCGCCAGTTCGACGGCTCGGTCGGATCCCATTTGACAACCATGCCCGCCGCGACAGGATCGGCAGTTTCGTCATCATCGGTATTGGTGCCGACATTGCCGATATGCGGGAAGGTAAAGGTCACAACCTGCCCGGCATAGCTGGGGTCGGTCATGACTTCCTGATAACCGGTCATGGCGGTGTTGAACACAAGCTCCGCCACCGTTGTGCCCGTTGCGCCAAAGCCCGCACCGTAGAAGACGGTACCATCGGCAAGGGCAAGGCAGGCGGTGGGAGTAAAGGGCAGATCGGCGCGCGTTGGCATGATGTGAACCCCTTCATCAATCAGACGTGGCATCAGGTAAACTGCAGGGGGTTTAAAGGGGCCAAGGGGGCAGGTCAAGGGTAACACCCAAAAGGGTTTTTCAACATTTTCAAAGGCTTGGTGAAATCGTGGGGAGTTGTTCTTTTGCGCGGGGCAAGCTATTGTGCCGTTTCGGGGAAACGGATCGGGAAAATTCTGCATGTCCTTACGCGAACGGCTGCAAACGGCGTTGAAAGACGCGATGAAAGCACGCGAGGCGGACAGATTGTCGACGCTGCGTCTGGTGAATGCGGCAATCAAGGACCGCGATATTGCCAGCCGGGGTGACGGCGGGGATGAGCAGGTGGGCGACGGCGACATTCTGGCCATTTTGGGCAAGATGGTGAAGCAGCGGCAGGAAAGTGCCCGGGCCTATGAAGAAGGCGGGCGGCTGGAACTGGCCGAAAAGGAACTGCAGGAAATCAAGGTCATTGAAGACTTTCTGCCAAGGCAGTTGACTGGACCCGAGGTCGATGCAGCGATTGCAGCGGCGGTAGAAAGTGTCGGGGCCAGCAGCATTCGCGATATGGGCCGTGTCATGGCCGAATTGAAGGGAAAATACACTGGCCAGATGGATTTTGGGGCTGTTGGCCCGCGTGTGAAGGAGAAACTGGCATGAAGATTGCACTGGTTGCGCTGTTCGGTTTGGGCATGTTGGCGGGCTGTGTGACCGTGGTTCCTGCTGCGCAGACGGTGCGACCGGCGTCCGAGGCCCCGCGTGAGCGGTTCACCTTTGCCTCATCGGCGACGCGTGCAACACTGGCCTATGCCTGCCGTCCCGGTCCGCAGGATGGGGGCACGGCAGCGCGTGCAGCCGCAGCCCATGCCAGTTTCGATGCCGCCCTTGCGGGGTTTGCTGCCCAGCAGGCATCGGCTGCGACAGCGGCTATCAACCGCGGGCTGACCGGCGCCGCGCTGAGCGCCGAGCTTAGCCAGGCCGGTGATGCCTTTGCGGCGGATCAACGTGCAGGCCTGGACCGGCGGTTTGGCTGCATTCCGGCGGGCGAGGCTTAGGCCGGCGGTTCGCCGCTGGCCGCACGGCGCGGCGGGGCCGGGGGCACGGAATTGCCGCGCAAGGTGATGTTGCTGTTCGGGCCAAGCCCATAACGCAGTGTCACGGCGATGACGGCAAGGCTGATCATCAGCCACAGCCCGCCCCACAGCAGGGTTGCGCCGCCAAATTCATTGGCCAGCATCCGGGCATCAGAATTCAGGTGCGACCGGGTGATCGTGTCACTGATGATATCGTATGGCGCATATAACATGCTGGTCAGCCCGATGATCCGCAGCAGCATGTCGTTGATGCCATGCGGCAGCCACCGTGCAACGATCAGCATCACTGCGCCGGCCACTGTGCAAAACAGCACCGGAAAGCCATCGCGGATGAAAAGCGCCGTGATCAGCAGGGTGCAAATGCCAAGCATGGCAACCGCCGCACGATCAAGGTTAGACCGAAGGGCGACCAGAAACAGTGCGACACCAATCAGCAATGACCCCATGTATCCTGCCGTCAGGATCAGAAATCTGTTGCCGCCCCGCACAAAGGCCAGCCCGCCTTCGTTTGCAGACAGAGACAGGCTATCAACGCTGCCGCCGGTCAAGATCGCCGCCGCCGCGTGGGATAGTTCGTGAAAGAACACTGCCAGTATGCGCAGCGGATAAAGCAGAGGCGTGCTGAAAAGGGCGAAGATGACCGCTGTCACGGCCAGCAACTGCCAGTGTCCCTTGATGGTGGTCACGGATGTCTGATCTTTGTCAGGGCTTTGCGCAATTCCTCGCGCAGGCTAACACGTTCATCCTCTGACAGAAAGGCCCCCAGTTCCACCTCGCGGCCATTGCCGCGCAGGGTCAGGTATTGCGGCACAGGGCCTTCGGTGGGGTAGAGCCTGACCTGCACCCAATGGGGGTTGGCCTCCCACCGCTGATGGGTGGCGCGGGGGCCGTGACGATCAAGCGTGATGAGGTCAGGCGTCAGGTGCAGTTCTTCCAGAATGGCGGCGTCGCGATAGCTGCGGTTGATGGCATACCAGACAGCCCAGAGGGCGGCGGCAATAAAGGGCAAAAGGCCCCACCAGACGGGCTGGCCGATCATGGCCACCAGTGGCACGGCGATCAGGGCGGCGGTGGTGCCGATGAACCAGACAAAGCCGCGGGGTGTGAGGGACCGGTAGGGCCAGAGGCGCAAGTGGGGGTCGGGGGTGGGGGACCATTGGTAGGGCATGACGTGAAGGTAGGGCAGGGGCGGCGGTTGGGAAAGGCGGCGGAGTGTCCCATGATGGGACAGGTTTTGGGGTGAGGGAAATCAGGGGGTTAGCCGCGCGTATTAGGGTTTTGTTAAGGGATGGGGGTGATGGGGTGCCATTGCCTTGCCCGAAATCACGGGTGAAGTGCACCGTGTTGGCCAGAAGGTTAAGGGACGTAGGGTATGGTCAGACCGCCAAGTGGGGCAGGCGGTGCCCGGTTTGGGGAAAGGGAATGGTGCGTGAGATCACGCACCCTACGGGGTGCAGGCCAGCAGATAGTGTGTTTGCCGAAATCGCACCGCACAAACACAAAGGCCCCGGAGTGATCCGGGGCCCTTGCTTTGGTTCTTGCCGCTTAGTGGGCGTGCTGCTTGTCCCAGTCTTCGCGCTTGGGCAGCTGCTCGAACGTGTGTTCGGGCGGCGGGCTGGGCAGGGTCCATTCCAGCGTATCGGCGTATTCGTTCCAGTAGTTGTTCTGGGTCACGCGGCGGCCCCAGAGCAGGCTGTAGAACACGACGCCGATGAAGAACACGAAGGACGCGAACGAGATCATGGCCCCGACAGAAGACACATAGTTCCAGTAGGCAAACGCCTCGGGGTAGTCGATGTAGCGGCGGGGCATGCCCTGACGGCCAAGGAAGTGCTGCGGGAAGAAGGTGATGTTCGAGCCGATGAACATTGCCCAGAAGTGCAGCTTGCCAGCCCATTCGGGGTAATGCCGGCCCGACATCTTGCCGAACCAGAAGTAGATGCCGGCAAAGATGCCGAATACGGCGCCAAGCGACATCACATAGTGGAAGTGCGCCACGACATAGTAGGTGTCATGGTAGGCGCGGTCGACGCCAGCCTGTGACAGCACGATGCCCGTAACCCCGCCAACGGTGAACAGGAACAGGAACCCGAACGCCCAGAGCATGGGGGTTTTGAATTCGATCGACCCGCCCCACATGGTGGCGATCCACGAGAAAATCTTCACGCCGGTTGGCACGGCGATAACCATAGTGGCCAGCATGAAGTAGCTTTGCTGGGTCAGCGACATGCCGACGGTGTACATGTGGTGCGCCCAGACGACAAAGCCCAGCACGCCGATGGCAACCATGGCATAGACCATCGGCAGGTAGCCAAAGATCGGCTTTTTCGAGAAGGTCGCGATGACCTGCGAAATGATGCCGAAGGCGGGCAGGATGATGATGTAGACTTCGGGGTGGCCGAAGAACCACAGGATGTGCTGATACAGCACCGGGTCACCGCCGCCTGATGGCGTAAAGAACGTGGTGCCAAAGTTGCGGTCGGTCAGCAGCATGGTGATGGCGCCAGCCAGCACGGGCAGGGCAAGCAGGACAAGCCATGCGGTCACGAAGATGGACCAGGCAAACAGCGGCACCTTGTGCAGGGTCATGCCGGGGGCGCGCATGTTCAGGAAAGTGGTGATCATGTTGATGGCGCCAAGGATCGACGAGGCACCGGACAGGTGCACGGCGAAGATGGCAAGGTCCATGGCATAGCCACCCTCAGCGGTGGTGGACAGCGGCGGATAAAGCACCCAGCCAACGCCTGCACCGGTGCCAAGCGCGCCACCGCCACCGGGGGCGAAGAGCGAAGCCACAGCGAGCGCTGAGCCCGCGACAAACAGCCAGTAGGACAGGTTGTTCATGCGCGGGAAGGCCATATCGGGCGCGCCGATCTGCAAGGGCATGAAATAGTTGCCAAATCCGCCGAACAGTGCGGGGATCACGACAAAGAACATCATCAGGATACCGTGGCCCGTGATCATCACGTTCCAGATATGGCCATTTGGCGTGCAGGTGGCAGCGGCATCAGCGGCAAAGCGCAGGCCTTCCTGGCACATGTACTGCACGCCGGGGTTCATCAACTCCATCCGCATGTAGACGGTGAAGGCGACAGAGATAAAGCCAAGCAGGCCGCCGGTGAACAGATAGAGGATCCCGATGTCCTTGTGGTTGGTGGACATGAACCAGCGGGTAAAGAACCCACGGTGATCTTCGTGCCCATCGGTATTGTGTTGGCCATGGATGGCTGCGTCGGCCATAGGCGTCTCCCGCTTGATTGGATTCCAGTGTGCCGCACTGCGGCTTGGGGGCGTGTTTAGCCACCTAAGCCAGCGGCGGCAACGCCCCACATTGCCGCAACCCCCAGATTTTTTGCGGCAAATCGGCCAGATTGTCAGGGGCAGCCGGAAAAAGCGCGTGCAAAGGTGGTTTTCAGCGCGAGATCAAGGTCATCCATGCTGACGGGCAGGCCCAGATCGACAAGCGAGGTCACGCCATGATCGCGGATACCGCAAGGCACGATGCCGTTGAAATGCGAAAGGTCGGGTTCGACGTTGATGGAAATGCCGTGGAAGGTGATCCAGCGGCGGATTTTCACGCCGATGGCGGCGATCTTGTCTTCGCGCGGCTGGCCATCCGGGCCGGGGGGGCGGTCAGGGCGGGTGACCCAGACGCCGACGCGGCCAGGGCGGATTTCACCTCTCACACCAAACTCGGCAAGGGTGGCGATGACCCAGTTTTCCAGATCGCGCACATAGCAGCGCACATCGCGGCCGCGCTGGTTCAGATCGAGCATGGCATAGACAACGCGCTGACCGGGACCGTGGTAGGTGTATTGCCCGCCGCGGCCTGCGACATGCACGGGAAAGCGGGCATCGAGCAGGTCGGCGGGGTTGGTGGATGTGCCTGCCGTGTAAAGGGGGGGGTGCTCCAGCAGCCAGATCGCCTCGGCTGCGGTGCCTGCGGACATGGCGGCAACATGGGCCTCCATCGTGGCCAGCGTTTCGGTATAGGGGGCAAGGCCGGGCAGATGGGTCCAGTCAACCATGGGGGGTGCCCTTTTGCGGCAAGAGGCCTGCCTGCCGGATGGCGGGCATGAAGGCGCGGCTGACGGGAACAGTCTGGCCGTTGATCAGGGTAAGCAGGGCGCCATCACCGCGCTTTTCAGCGGCAGAGACGGCAGCCTGTGCAACCCAATGGGACCGATGCACCTGCAAGCCGGTGACGGGAGAGGTTTCGCGTATTGCATCGCCAAGCCGCATCAGCAGCATCTCGCGCCCCTTGGTTGTGACAACGTCAACATAGTGGTCCTGCACGGAAAGTGACAGCAGCACGCCGCGCTTTTGGACGGGCAGGCGCAGAAGGATGGCAGGCGGGCCCTGTGGCGTGGCCAAAGGAAGGGCTGCGGTGGGTTTGGCGGCAAAGACCTGTGCGGCAATCTCGATCACAAGGCAGATGACAAAGACCGCGGCAAAACTGGCAAGGGCGCTGCCGGGGCTTTGCGGGCCTTGGCCGAAAAGCAGGTTGAGCAGGAAAAGCAGGCAGAACACCACGATCGCCACGGCCAGTGCGGTGCCAAGTGTGCGCATAAGCGGGCCTTGGCGGCTGGCATAGGGATGCAAGAGGGCGGTGACAAGAAAGCCGGCACTGTAGGTCAGCCAGACGACAAGCGCCCAATACAGCATGCGCAGGGGCAGGCTTTGCGTGGTCCATGTCTCGAACGGCCCGGACAGGCCAAGGATTACGGCAACCCCGGCCATCACGGTTGCGACCTGCGGCTGCACAAGATGTGCCCGCAAGTCACGCAGCGTGGATGGCGGGGTCAGGTCATTCACGAAACGGGCCCTTCATCGGCGAAATCCGGCTTGGCGCGGATTGTCCGCGCGCCGCAAGGCGATAGCACCGAAGCCCGCTGCGGAAAAGTCTGCAGGCTGGGCGGGCCGATCAACCCGTGCTGCGAAAGACCTGCCCATGAACCTTGCCGTCCTTGCCGAAGCCCCACTTGCCGTACAGATCCACGTGGCCGCTGCAGTACCCGCGCTGATCCTTGGGCCCGTGGCGATCTGGCGCAGGCGGCGTGATGTCTGGCACCGCTTGGCGGGGCGCGCCTGGGTGCTGGCCATGGTGATCCTGGCGGGATCATCGTTCCTGATCCATGAAGCACGGCATTTCGGGCCATTCTCGGTGATCCATCTGTTGTCAGTGCTGACGTTTCTGGGGCTGTGGCAGGGCGTGGCGGCCATCCGGCGCGGTGACGTGGTCAGCCATCAGCGGGCGATGCGCGGGCTTTATCTGCAGGCGCTGGTCCTAGCAGGTGTGTTCACCTTTTTGCCGGGGCGGCGCATGAATGCGCTGCTGTTTGACGGCGCGGCCATGGCCGGGTTTGCAGCGGCGGTTGCGGTGGGGGCGGTTCTGTTCTGGCTGATCTGGCGCGAAGGGCGCAGGCCGGGCGTGCAAAAGATGCGTTGACCCCCTTTCCTTCGCGCGCGAGTATCGCTAGAAGCGCGGCCACCAAGACCAAAGTGTGCGGATATGGCGGAATTGGTAGACGCGCAGCGTTGAGGTCGCTGTGGGGTAACTCCCGTGAAGGTTCGAGTCCTTTTATCCGCACCACCCCTTCCCCCGACATGATGACAAAGATGCGCACGCGGCTAAGCGGGTATGAAATTCTGCGTGCAGAATTGATTAAAATGCCGGAGTTAACCGGGGTTTAGCGATTTTCTCCCCTTCATGCGTGAAAGCCATGTGCCGTGGGGCGCGGTGGCAACTAACAGGTCAGCGCATCATGCCTGCCAGAGAAGGCCCCGTCACTGCGGTGAAACCGCAAGGGCGGGCCTCTTTGGCATGACATCGCGGTGCTGGCCGTTTCGTGGGGTGATCCGATGGCAACCAGTTTCGAAGTCATATTTCTGGGCACACTGCCCAAGATCGACACGACTCAGGGCAATGAGACGATGGAGAATGCCGCAGGCATTCTTGGGTCTTATGGCACGTCGGGCAGCCCGCTGCACACCCAGATCAGGAACCTGACAGCCGGGTCGCTGAGCGAAGATGACAACACCACCTATGACGTTGACAACAGCGGCGGGTATGACACGTTCCGGATCAACGGCGGCGCGCTGCAAAGCTTTGACGGGGTTGCGGCCTACACAGCGGTCATCACCTACAGTGACGGCACCACGGCCAATATCACGGCCGTCGTGTTTCAGGATATCAACGGCAACACCTATCTTGCGCCGTCACTCACCAATGATGCCAACCAGGCGGCGCTGACGGCCAAGCCGATCCAGTCCTTGCAACTGAACACTGTCCTTCCGGGCGGAGGGCCAACGGGTGACATGGTCGCTGACCGGGCTTTCGCGGATTTCGAAAGCATTGTCGATGGCACATCCGGCAATGATTCCATGGGGGTGGGCTATACTGACGCGCAGGGTGATCAGGTTACCACGGGCAATGATTACATTTCCGCCGGGGCGGGTAATGACACGATCAGCTCTGGCGGCGGCAGTGATACGGTTTACGCGGGCGATGGTGCTGACAGCATCAACGCGGGCGACAGTCTGGATACTGTCTATGGTGGCGGCGGCAATGACACGGTCGTGGGATCTTTGGGGTATGACGTTACCTATGGCGGTGACGGCAATGACAACCTTCAGGGTAGCAACGATACCTACGACGATTTCTACGGTGGCGCAGGCGATGACACGATCACTGCGGGCAGCAGCGGCAGCGATTGGCTGTATGGCGGAACGGGGCAAGACCTGCTTTATGGCGGCGACGGGGATGGGGATATCGTTGCTGGCGGCGCGGGCAATGACACGCTCTATGGCGGCAATGGTGCAGATCAGGTCCGCGGCGGAACGGGCGATGACAGTGCTTTTGGCGGTACAGGGGCAGATACGGTGTCCGGTGGTGACGGCGCCGATACGATAGATGTTGGCACTGAAAATGACATGGTTTCAGGCGGGTCTGGTGCGGATCAGATCATAGGTGGTGACGGCAATGATCTGATCCGTGGCGATGTGCTGCTTGATGACATCGCCCTGTATCCATCCACCCAGGACGGCGCGGCAACCACGGTTACCTTTGTCAACACGTCGGGCCAGACGGTTGAGGTGTTCTTTATCAACAGCAGCGGTCTGCCCGTCAGCTATGGCACGATCGCCCCGGGTGGCAGCGCATCGTTCGGCACGTTTGAGCGGCACAACTGGGCGCTGCAAGACACGGCATCGGGCGATTGGGTTGCGCTTTACCAGGGCGATCTGAGCCAGACCAACACCTATACCGGCCCGGGCAATGACACGATCTTTGGCGGTCAGGGCATTGATACGATCTATGGTGATGGTGGCAATGACAGTATCGATGCAGGCACGGAAAGTGACCAGATCTTTGCGGGCACGGGCAATGATACCGTCACGGGCGGCTGGGGCGATGATACGGCCGATCTGGGCAGTGGCGATGACACGTTCGGTAGCTGGAGTACCGAGGGCGGCAATGACACGGTTTATGGGGGCGCTGGTAACGACGGTATCATCGGTGGCGGTGAAAACGACACGCTATATGGTGGTGATGGCAATGACACGTTGTCAGGCGGTGTTGGAACGGACAGCAGCTTTGGCGGGGATGGCAATGATGTTGCTTTCATCACCGAGGATCATCAGTCAGATATCTATAATCTGGGCGAAAATGCCGGTGACTTCGATCAGCTTTCATTTGCCAACTGGATAAGCACCACAGGTGTTTCAGTCACGTTCAGCGCCACTGACACGGGCAGTTATGCCTATTCCGGCGGTGGGGCGACAGGTACGTTTTCCGGGGCCGAGGGGATTTCGGGCACGCAGTATGCCGATACAGTCAATGCCGGGTCCGATACGGACGGAGTAACGATCTGGGGTCAGGGCGGGGCCGACAGCATTACGGGCGGGTCGGGCAGTGATTACCTTGATGGCGGCACGGGCAATGACACGATCTACTTTGGTGAAGGCAACAACACGGTCGTCGGGGGTGACGGGGACGATACCATTGATGATGTGGGCGGAGGGTTTCAGACCGGCAACAACCTGATTGACGCAGGTGCTGGCAATGACACCATATATTTCGGGCCTGGCAATTCAACGATCTACGGCGGTTCGGGCAACGACTTTATTGATGAAGACGGCAGCAATCTTGTTGCAGGCAGCATTACCAACCAGGTTTATGGCGGCGACGGTGCTGATACGGTTTACGCGGGTGATGATGACAATCAGGTGTATGGCGACGCGGGCGCTGATCAGCTTTACGGCGAGTTCGGCAATGACCTGATCGTAGGGGGGGCTGATAACGACACCATCTTTGCCGGAACGGGAAATGACACGCTGGATGGCGGCACAGGTGCAGACAGCATGCTGGGCGAGGACGGGGATGACAGGTTCATCCTGAACAACTCCTTCGGCAATGATACGATCACTGGCGGTGAAGGCGGCGAGGCCAGCGGCGATGTGTTGGACGCCAGTGCTGTTACATCGAACACGACAGTCAATTTCACCGGGACCGAGGCCGGGAACATCACCGACGGCACCTCGACCGCCACCTTCACTCAGATCGAACGCGTGATCCTTGGGTCGGGCAGCGACGCGGTGCAAGCGGGTAGCATGACCACGGCCGTCAACGTTGACGCGGGCGCGGGCAATGACCAGCTGACCAGCGGATCGGGGGCGGACACATTGTCAGGCGGGTCTGGCAACGATACGGTAAACGGGGGTGCTGGCGATGACGTGCTGGATGGCGGGTCGGGCAATGACATCATCCTTGGCCAAGCGGGCAATGACACGATCCTGACGCGCGATGGCAATGACACGGTCTATGCCGGGTCGGGCGATGATATGATTGACGACAGCGTTGGCATTGCCGAAGGCGGCACGCGGCTGATCTACGGCGGCGACGGCAATGACACGGCGCTGGGCGGCACGGGCAACGACACGGTTTATGGCGATGCGGGCAATGACAGTCTGGTCGGCGAGGCAGGCAACGACAGCCTGTTTGGTGGAACGGGTCTTGACACGCTGTTTGGCGGCGCAGGCAATGATACGCTGGCGGGCGGGAATGATGCAGACAGTCTGGCAGGCGAGGATGGCGATGACCGTTTTGTTCTCAGCGGCACATTCGGCAACGATACGATCACGGGCGGCGAAGGTGGTGAAACCAGCGGCGATGTGCTGGATGCAACTGCGCTGACGGCCAACACGACTGTCACCTTCAGCGGTAACGAGACGGGCACGATTACCGATGGCACGTCGACCGCCAGTTTCAGCCAGATCGAACGGATTTCCACGGGGTCAGGCAACAACACCGTCAATGCCAGCGCCACAACCAGCGGCGTGAATGTTGATGGTGGGGCTGGCAATGACAGCCTGACGGGCGGCAGCGGCAATGACAGTCTGGTTGGCGGGGCAGGCGCGGACACGCTGATCGGTGGGGCGGGCAGTGACACGGTTTTTGGCGGGGCGGATACCGACCTTGTGAAATTTGGCAATGGCTGGGGGGCGGATACGGCCTTTGGCGGCGAAAGTGCAGGTGATCTTGACCACCTTGATCTGTGGTCGGTCACGGGAAATCTGACGATTACGTTTACCGGGTCCGAGGCGGGCACGGCGACCGATGGTGTCAACTCTGTCACGTTCTCGGAATTCGAACGGTTCAGCCTTGGGTCAGGCTCGGACACGGTCAATGGCGCGGCCGCATCGAATGCGATGCGCATCGAGGCGCAGGCGGGCAATGATTCTGTCACCGGTGGGGCTGGCAATGACACGCTGTATGGCGGGGATGGTGCTGATACCGTGACCGGCGGGGCTGGCGACGATTCCATCTTTGGCGACGCTGGCAATGACACGCTGACAGGTGGAGATGGCAATGACGCGCTGTTTGGCGGCACGGGCAGTGACCGGCTGGAGGGCGGCACGGGGGCTGACAGCCTGACGGGCGGTGATGATGCCGACACAATCTTTGGCGGCGCGGGCGATGTGGTTGTGGGCGGCGAGGGTGGCACGGACAGCGATACGCTGATCCTGAACTACGCCGATGTGCAGTCGATCAGCTATGGCGGGGGCAATAACGAGGCGGGGACGGTTACCTTTACGGCGGCGAGCGGCGGAGGCACGCTGAGCTTCAGCGAAATTGAAAGCATTCGCTACACGGGCGCAGTTGACGGCACGGCGGGCGGCGATGCGATGGGCGCGGGCTATGTCGATGCCGAAGGTGACGGGATCGGCGCTGGCAATGACACGATCTTTGGTGGCGCAGGCAACGATACAATTGACGACTGGGGCGGCAATGATCTGGTCTACGCAGGCGACGGAAATGACCGCGCCGACATAAGCACGGGCAATGACACGGTGTTCATGGACGCCGGGAATGACGTGGTCAACCTGTGGGACAACAGCGGCGTCAAGACGGTTTTCGGCGGAAGCGGGACGGATACGCTTGATTTTAACAACTGGCAAAGCTCGGTTGGGGTGACAGTCACCGTCAGCGGTGACGGGTCGGGCAGCTTTAGCCATTTTGGCGGGGCCACGACGGGAAGCTTTGCGGAAATCGAGATCATCAGCGGCACGGCCTTTGCCGATACGATGGACGCATCGGCCTCGACTGTCGGGGTGCAGCTGGCCGGTGAAGCGGGCAACGATACGCTGCGTGGTGGCAGTGGGGCGGACCAGTTGTTCGGCGGCGATGGCGCGGACAGTATGTTCGGGAGCGCGGGTGATGTGGTTGTGGGCGGCGAGGGTGGCACGGACAGCGA
>JBJOQW010000039.1:0-4840 GCA_046049665.1 Pseudomonadota bacterium
TTGTCAGTGCAATTCGAACCGCATCCTTACGAAATTCCTCTGTTCTTCCTGTGCCCATGAATCATCTCCTTTGCTGCACATTACGCTCTCAAAGGAGCGGCACCAAACCGCGACAGGTCCAGACAGGACATGGCGTCCGATGGCATCGGCCAAGGGCTCCAGCAGTGCAGTGGATTTGCCGACCCAGTCGGCCAAGGTGGAGCGGTCGAGATCGAGACCTTCTCGGTCGAAGATCTGGCTTTGCCGGTATAGCGGCAGGTGATCGGTATACTTGCTGACCAGCACATGAGCCAACAGACCCGGCCCTGGGCGGCCGCGCTCAATGGGGCGCGACGGCAGCGGGGCCTGGACGAAGCGTTCGCAGCAGGCGCAGGTCAGCCGGGGGCGGACGATCCGGTTCACGATGAAGCGGCCGGGGACATACTCGAGTTTTTCGGTGACGTCTTCGCCGATCCGGCGCAGGCGACCGCCACAGTCGGCACAGGCATCGGCGCCGGGGCTGAGCTCGACTTCCATCCGCGGGATATGATCCGGGATCGGACGGCGCTTGGGTTTGTCCTTCTCCTCGATGTCCGGCAGCTTCATCCGCGCGGTCATCGCGGCGGCGGCGATCTCGCTGGTCTCAAGCGCCAGTTGCAGCTGTTCCGCCGTCTCGGACGAGGCCCCGAACTGGTGCGCCCGGTGCCCGGCCAACTGGTGCCGCAGCTTCTCGATCAGGATCGCCTGCGCCTTGACCTCGGCCAGAAGCCGCGCGGTGAAGCTGCGCAGCTCCTCGGGGTCTTCTGGCAAGGTCAGGGATTGATCGAGCATGCAAGAAGTTTATCCCACTGTATTCCTTGTGGAAATCCTTCTCTCGCAGGGCGGCAGATTATCCCGCTGCCAGAGGCCGCCACGTCCGCTGTGGCGCCCGCCAGTCAATCCCTTCCAGCAGCATCGACAACTGGGCGGGCGTCAGCGCCACCTTGCCCTCCTTCGCCGAGGGCCAGACGAACCGGCCCTTCTCCAGCCGCTTCATGAACATGCAGGCCCCTTGACCATCCCACCAGATCACCTTGACGAGGTCACCTCGGCGACCGCGGAAGACGAACAGATGCCCGGCAAACGGGTCTTGCTGCAGCACCGCTTCGGCTTGCGCTGCCAAGGCTGCAAACCCTGTGCGCAGGTCCGTCACCCCAGCCGCCAGCCAGACCCGTGTGTTGGCCGGAACGGGGATCACATCGACAATCCACGGATCAGTCGCGCCAATGCCTCGGGATCATAGCCGCCGATGATCCGCATCCGGTGACCCCCGGCCAGTTCGATCTCAATATGCCCCTCGGTCGCACAAACCGCTATCGGCGCCTTCGCCTCCGCGACGATCTCCACTGGCAGAAAGCTCAAACCGGAATCCTCTGCCTCAGTCCGGGGGGCGGGCCGATACTTGGGATCACGCAGCCATTTGAAGATCAGGTTCGCGTTCACCGTGTAGCGAAGCGCAACCTGAGCCACGGAAACGCCGGGCGCCGTCGTCTGCAAGCAGATCGACCGCTTCTCCTCATCCGTCCAGAGCCGCCTCGTCCGCCGCGCCACGCCCGCACCTTAGTGTCCACTATCGTTGGTGGACACTATCCGCCTCTCTCAATCCGCGGCAGGGCGGTCAGGCCGGACGCTTACGCTGATCCCCAAGAACCAGGAGATCAAACCATGTCAAAACGCAGGAACCATGACGCGGCGTTCAAGGCGCGAGTGGCATTGGAGGCGCTGAAGGGCGAGCGGACGGTTTCGGAATTGGCGGCTGCTTATGAGGTTCATCCGACGATGATCCACTAGTGGAAGAAGGCGCTGCTGGAAGGTGCCGCGGGCATTTTCGAGCGTGGTGGTCAGGCGGCCGCCACCGCCGAGATTGCCGAGGAAACGGTCCGTGATCTGCATGCCAAGATCGGAGAGCTGCAGGTCGCCAACGATTTTTTGTCTCGAAAGCTCAAGCCCTGGCTCGGCAAGTGAGGCGCGGCATGATCGAACGGACCCATCCCAAGCTGTCGGTCGGGGCGCAGTGCCACCTGCTGTCGATCTCGCGGTCGTCGTTCTATTACACGCCACAGGGCGACACGGCGCTGAACCTTGACCTCATGTTGCTGGTCGACAAGCAGTTTCTGGAGACGCCGTTCTTTGGCGTCCGGCAGATGGCGTGGCATTTGCAGAACGAAGGCCATGCCGTGAACGAAAAGCGCATCCGGCGGCTGATGCGCCTTATGCGACTGATGCCGATCTACCAGAAACCCAACACCAGCAAGCCCGCGAAGGGGCACAAGACCTACCCCTATCTGCTCGGCTGGCTGCGGGTGGACCGGCCCAATCAGGTCTGGTGCGCCGCCATCACCTATTTGCCGATGAGCAAGGGCTTCCTCTATCGGGTGGCCATCATGGACTGGTTCACCCGCAAGGTGCTGGCCTGGCGCATCTCCAACACGCTGGAGGCAGAGTTCTGCCTCGAGGCGCTGAACGAGGCTATCCATAAGTTCGGCCCGCCCGAGATCATGAACACCGACCAGGGGTCGCAGTTCACGTCCTTCGACTGGACCGACCGGCTGAAGCGGGCAAAGACCAAGATCTCCTTGGACGGCAAAGCCCGGTATCTGGACAACATCTTCATCGAGCGCCTTTGGCGGTCCCTGAAGTATGAATGCGTCTATCTGCACGCCTGCGAAACCGGATCACAGGCCCGGGCTGGCGTCGGACGATGGATCACTTTCTACAACCACCTGCGGTCCCACGCCATTCGTCGGGAAAACAGTCCCCCAGACTGCTTTCTGATCCTCCTCAAACATGGCGGTCAACCGCCCGCCGTGGTCTATTTCAACGCAACCCAAACTGATCAGCAGGTGCAGGCAGTAGCTTAACTCAGCCGGAAATCTCTCCAAGAGTTGAGGAGTAGCTCACAACGCAAACACGTTAGGAATGGCATGCTGTCACCGATCGCTTTCGAACAGCAGCAGAAACTGAAACTGCAAGGTGTCTAGGAAACTAGCGGCTATTCAATTGAGCTCGAACCAATGGCGCCTTAATGGCTCACTTATCCTGCATTGTTGGGCAGCATCACTGATATCAGTCAGAAAGCCGACGTCAGAACAAGAACGCCGAGGCATCTGCTGGTTTTGCAACGGGTTTGGCGCTTTGACGTGTTGGCGCGATGGCGTTATCCGGTACCAGCAATTGCTTTGCTTGGCCCGTCACGGGCCGGAAAATCACGCGTCTTGCACTGGTTCCACCAAGGCTTTCACCACGGCATGGAATCCCCTCATCGGCAAGAAAGCTGCGGGCGAAGGCTGCATTGCTTGCGCCGACATCCCTCAGATTGCTTGAAATTCTTGCGCCGCCAAAGATCTTTGCCTCCAATTCATTGCGCCGTGCGCCGATTTTAAGCAGGCCATTGATCAGCATTTCCATGGAGTTGATCCCATAGCGCAAAGAGCCGTCTTGCGACTTCCCTTCTGACTCACCCGGCAGGAGAAAGTGGTTCATGCCTCCTGCTCCGACGCTTTTGTCCCATAAGCAGACGGCTACGCATGACCCCAGAATGGTCGAAAACTGTTCGTCCGGGTCACGTGAGACACGGAACTCCCCCTGCATGAGATAGGTTAGACGATCCACAACTACTCCATTCACTTTGCGCCAAGGCGCTCTTCAACGGGCTCTGACGCCAGCCGCAAAATTTCGGGGCCAATTCTCTCCAAAGGAAGTTGGTGTTGAACGGCTCCCATCTCCCACGCAACGCGCGGCATGCCATAAACAACCGAAGTTGCCTCGTTCTGCCCGATCGTCCTGGCGCCGCCCTTGCGGAGATCCAGCAGACCTGCAGCACCGTCGCGGCCCATGCCCGTCAGCAGCGCAGCAATCACATGGGATGAAAAGCCGATCGCGGACTGAAAAAGCGCATCCACCGATGGCGTGTGTCCAGAAATCGCAGGACCTTCCGCTATCGCGCATCGGAAGGTACCAGTCTTGCGCAGGCGCAGGTGGCCGGGTTGATGACCCGCGACACAGATCATGCCGGTTGTCAGGGTCATGCCATCTTCGGCGGCCACAACCCTTGCCGCGCAACGCCGGTCAAGAAGACGGACCAGACTTTCGGAAAAGCCCTGACCGGTGTGTTGCACAATCGCCGTTGGGGGGCAATTTGCCGGAAATACAGACAACACGGCCAAAAGTGCGTCAATCCCACCTGTCGAGGCGCCGATCAGAACCACACGATCAGCCCTTGGTGCCGGCCTTGCGGCCGAAATGACCATCGGGACCGGCGGCCTGTGCTTGCGCTTGATTTCCATGACATTGTGCAGCTGGTTAAGCATGTTGGCTGCGTCCATTCCGGTTTCGATCAGCGGCTCCTGCCGCAGACCTCCATCATTGAATAGAAGCATTTTCCGTGCAGTCCGGGCCGCATCAATCGTAATCCATCTGGCGCCAAGTGCATAGTAAAGCGACTTCATGCAACTGAACTCTTCGACGTCAATGAACTCTTTGGCCATCATCACGATGTCGGGCCTGTTGGCTTCAACGTCCGTGTAGGTTTGGGAAAGGTCTCCAACCTGGGATAGAATCTTTACCCCCGGGCAATTTGACAGTGTCTTCGCAGCACGGGACCGCTCCAGTGAACTTGGCGAAGCGATGATCACTTTGATTGGCTTCATGCAATTACCCTGTCGCCTTGTTGGATAAGCAACAAACACTATCACTGCGTTCAGAAATCTTGCCAGACACCTGTTCCGTTTGTGCCTGTTGCGGCCCTTGGCGCGGTGTCGCGTGGGCGGGCCTTGAAGGCGGCTGCAGGTTGGCGTGCGCCGAGATCGACCACGACAGAAGT
>JBJOQW010000040.1:0-24998 GCA_046049665.1 Pseudomonadota bacterium
ACGGCTGGGCCGTTTGGCGTTTCAACCAGCCAGACCGCATTGCGGTGCCCGCCGTGCAACGGGCGTTGCAACTGCACCGCGCCAAAGGCTGACAGATCGGGCGTCATGTGCGGTACTGGATCAGATCCCAGCGGTTGCCGAACGGATCGCGCCAGACCGCCACTGTGCCATAATCCTCGACCCGTGGCTGTTCTTCGAACACCACACCCGCCGCCTGCATCCGCGCGTGATCGGCCGCGAAATCATCGGTTGCCAGAAACAGCCAGACCCGCCCCGCACCTTGCGCGCCAATGGCCGCCCCCTGCGCTGCACCCTCGGCATGCGCCAGCACAATCTCTGCCCCGCCGCCCGGCGGTTGCACTGTCACCCAGCGTTTGCGGCCCTGATCCACATCGGCGGTCACCGCCCAGCCCATCACACCGTGATAGAACGCCAACCCCGCCTCATAGCTGGGCACGATCAGCGAAAGCGCCGCAATCTTCATTCGCGGATGATCGGCATCTCGCCCGGTTGCAGGGATGATGCGCGCAGGTCCGTGGCGCGCGTGTCGGGCAGGTTGATCTTTGCCACCTGCTCGGCAATCGGGTCTACCGACAGCGGGTGCAGTTCTGCCCGGTGATCGCCCGGATCGCCCAAGGGTTGCCACTGCCCGCCCTTGTAGATTTCCAGTGCCGTAAAGCCTGCCTTGTAGCCCATCTTGCGGCTGCCCGGCACCCAGTAGCCCAGATAGACATAAGGAAGACCCGCATCGCGCGCGATGGCCACGTGATCCAGAATGATATGCGTGCCAAGGCTGCGTTCCGGCATATCCGGGTCATAGAAGGAATAGACAAGGCTGAGCCCGTCATCGAACACATCCGTCAGGCAAACCGCCGCCAGATCGGCTTTGTCGCCATGCTGATATTCAATCACCCGGCTTTTCACCGGCGTTTCCTCGATCATCGCTGCGAATTCGAAGATATCCATGTCCGCCATGCCGCCATCGGCATGCCGCGCGTCCAGATATTTGCGGAACAGGGCGAACTGGTCTTCGGTGGCCCAGGGGCTGCTGGCGTTGCGCACAAGGTCTGCGTTGCGCTTCAGCAGTTTGCGGTGCGTGCGAGATGGCACAAAATCCGCCACACGGATGCGCGCTGACAGGCAGGCCGAACATTCCGCGCAAGACGGACGATAGAGCACATTCTGGCTGCGCCGGAAGCCCTGCTTTGACAGCGTATCATTCAGGCGCTGCGCATGGTCACCTTGCAGCGCCGTGAACAGCTTACGCTCCAGCCGCCCGTCCAGATAGGGGCAGGGTTGCGGTGCCGTCACATAGAACTGGGGCGCAATCGGAAGAGTGTGGCGCATGAACCGTCGGATGTCTGGAATTTGCGGCAGGTTAGCGCGCGATTCCCGTTCCGCCAAGGGGCCAGTTTCAGCTTGCGCATATTTCATTCCTGCCACGAAAAAGGCCCCGCCGTTGCCAGCGGGGCCCTTGTGAAACAGGCGCGGCAATCAGTATTCCCCGCGTTTGGGGGCGTCTTCCACCACCGTCGCCTCACGGTTGCTGCGCGCGCGGTCTTCCATGAACGCATCAAATTCGCGCGAATCCTTGGCATCGCGCAGGCGTGTCAGGAACCCATCAAACGAGACCTGTTCTTCTTCCAGCCGCCGCAGAACGTTGTCGCGGTAGGCATCAAAGCTGCCATTGCCGCTGCGCTGGATGGGCATGGTTACATTCGGGCCCGTGTCCATGCCCATGTCAGCGCCCGTATCGGCCTGCATGTGCCGCTGGCCCAAAAGCGGGCGAAAGCCGAACCAGACAAAGGCCAGCGTCAGCACCACCCCGGCCAGCCAGAACATCACAAAGGCCATGACCGTGGTCACGATGGCAAATCCCGTAAAGGCCAAAAGGCCCAAGATCTGCACGGCCAGATGTGGTGCGCGGCGCGCGGCCTGATGCGGAACCACATTCGTTGAAATCGTTGTCACCTGCGTCCCTCCTGAGAATGAAAAGGGGTGCCGCAGCGGGCACCCCAACTCTGGTTCAGTACTCGCCCTTTGGCGTATCGCCTTCGGTGGGTTGTGCTGCACTGCGCGCACGGTCTTCCATGAACGCGTCGAACTCTGACTTGTCCTTGGCATCGCGCAGACGCTGCAAGAAGGCCTCGAAGGCCGATTGCTCTTCTTCCAGTCGGCGCAGCATATCGGACTTGTAGGCATCAAAGGCCGCATTGCCGCTGCTGCCAAAGGCCATGCGATAGTCGCCGCGCCGTGAGGCCATGGCAAACTTGCGGTCAATCTTGGCGGCCCAGCGGTCACGCCGGCCTTCGTGGTTGCAGGATGAATTGAACATGCGTTTTCCCCAGATCATATAGGCCAGAAGGGCCAGGCCCACGGGCCAGAAGATGATGAAGCCAAGCACCATGGCCGCAATCCAGGCCCAGCGGCCCTTTGCATCCAGCCAGTCCTCGGCGCGGTGAAAGATATTGCCGCTGCGGGTGTAGGCAGCAGGCGAAGGGTCGGCTTGGTACATTGCGAACTCCCGGTTGCGGTTGATGTGAATGCTTTTCACATGAGGCAAGATGCGCGCTGTCAGCCCTTGGTTCAAGACTTATGTTAAAAGATTTTACATAGCGGCAAAAGATTCCTTGCAAGCCTTTGGAAACATGCGCCATTTTTCTGCCTAGGTGGTGAAATCCGCAGCCGTTGCGCCCGTGATCTGCACCAGACGCTGCGGTGCAATCGGAAAGATGTGCCGCGGCGTTCCGGCAGCCGCCCAGACCACGGCGAAATCCAGCAGGCGCGGATCGTGCCAGACGGGCAGGGCGGCCAGGTGCCCCACGGGCGACACGCCGCCAATTGCAAAGCCTGTCACCGCGCGCACATGGGTGGGGTCCGCGCGTTGCAAGGCCTGCCCGGCAATGGCCGAGGCCTTTGCCATATCCACCTGAAGCCCGCCCGCCGTCAGAAACAGGAACAACGCGCCATCCGTCCCAGCCAGAATGATCGATTTGACGATCTGGTCCAGCGCGCAGCCCGCCGCCTGTGCCGCCTGCGTGGCCGTGCGCGTTTCATCCGGCATTTCCACCGGCACCACGGCTTCACCCGCTGCGGCCAGTGCCGCCATCACCCGCGCCAGACTTTTTGACATGCCGCACCTCTGCCGCCATCTTTTGCGCAACATCCACCGCTTGCCAAGCCCGCCCGCGCGCGCCACCTTGGCCGCATGACAGCCTTTTCCCCCATGGCCCCCGGCCCGCGCCCGCATGATGCCAGCATGGCCGCCGACATGGCCCGGCAGTTTGCCGACCTTGTGCCGGAACAGCGCGGCCTTCTGGCCAATACCGCCAGTTGCAGCCCCTTCCTTGCCGGGTTGATGCTGCGTGAAGGCGATTGGCTGCGCATGGCCCTGTCCATGGACCCTGCCCAAGTCATTCCCAGCCTGCTGACCGTGGAAGGCGATCTTGGCCCCGCCTTGCGTCAGGCCAAGCGCCGCGTGGCCCTGTACACGGCACTGGCCGATCTGGCGGGCATCTGGACGTTGGAGCAGGTGACGGGCGCGCTGACCAGCCTTGCCGATTGGGCCAGCCACACGGCCATCACCACGCTGGTTGCCGATGAAATCCGCCGGGGCAAGCTGCCCGGCGCCAGCCCGGATGATGCCGCCAGGGGGGCGGGCATGGTGGCCCTTGCCATGGGCAAGATGGGTGCGGCAGAGCTGAACTATTCATCCGACATTGACCTGATCTGCCTGTTTGACGAAACCCGCTATCCCGGCACCACGGATGATGCGCGCGCGGCCTTCATCCGCGTGACGCGGCGGATGACGGCGCTTTTGTCTGACATCACCGATCAGGGCTATGTGTTCCGCACCGATCTGCGCCTGCGCCCGGATGCATCGGTTACACCCGTTTGTCTGTCCATGTCTGCCGCCGAAAGCTATTACGAAAGCGTCGGCCGCACGTGGGAGCGTGCCGCCTATATCAAGGCGCGGCCCTGTGGTGGTGATCTGGCCGCCGGATGGGCGTTTCTGAAAACCCTCACCCCCTTTGTCTGGCGCAAACATCTTGATTTTGCAGCGATTCAGGATGCGCATGACATGCGCCTGCGCATTCGTGACCATCGCGGATTGCACGGCATTGCCGTCGAAGGGCATGATCTGAAACTGGGCCTTGGCGGCATCCGCGAGATTGAATTCTTCACCCAGACACGCCAGCTGATTGCAGGCGGGCGCGACGCTGATCTGCGCGATCGCACCACCGTGGGCGGCCTTGCCCGGCTGGCCGAAAAGGGCTGGGTGCCTGCAGATGTGGCGTCACAGCTGACCACCGCTTACCGCGATCACCGCACCCTCGAACACCGCCTGCAGATGGTGAATGACGCGCAGACCCATGCCATGCCTGCAACGCCTGACGGCATCGCCCGTATCGCTGCCTTCATGGATCAGGATGAAGGGACGTTCCGTACAACCCTGCTTGCGCGCCTGAACGCCGTAAACACCCTGACCGATGGCTTCTTTGCCCCCAACGCCCCCGCCCAGACGCCCGAGATGTCTGAAACCGCCAAAACCGTTGTTGCCGGATGGTCCAGCTATCCCGCCTTGCGGTCAGAGCGTGCACAGGCCATTTTCCAGCGCCTGCGCCCCATGCTGCTGGGCCGCCTGCAACGGGCCGGCAACCCTGATGAGGCGCTGATTGCCCTTGATGGTTTTCTACGTGGCCTGCCTGCGGGCGTGCAATTGTTTGCGCTGTTCGAAGCCAACCCCAGTCTGGTTGACCTGATCATCGACATTGCGGCCACAGCGCCCGCATTGGCCCAGTATCTGGCCCGCAACGCCCGCGTTCTGGATGCCGTGATTGGCGGCAGCTTCTTTTCGCCTTGGCCCGGTGAAGATGATCTCTTCAACCAATCTGCAAAGATCGTGTCAGAAGCCGCTGATTATGAAGCGCAACTTGTTGCCCTGCGCGTCTGGCAAAAGGAATGGCATTTCCGTATCGGCGTGCACCATCTGCGCGGCCTGATCACCGCACATGAGGCAGCCTTGCAATATGCCGATCTTGCCGCCGCCACCCTGCGCGCGCTGTTTCCCGCAACTGCCGCCGATTTCGCCCGCAAACACGGCACCATGCCCGGACGCGGCGCTGTTGTGCTGGGCATGGGCAGCCTTGGGGCGCAAACGCTGAACGCAGGCTCTGACCTTGACCTGATCGTGATCTACGATGATGCCGGTGCCGAAGGCTCAACCGGCCCCCGCCCACTGGCCACGCGCCCCTATTACGCCCGCCTGACCCAGGCCTTTGTCACCGCCCTGACCGCGCAGATGGCCGAGGGGCGGCTTTACGATGTTGACATGCGCCTGCGCCCCTCGGGCCGCCAAGGGCCGGTTGCCACCTCGTGGCAGTCTTTTCAAACCTATCAGCAAGCCGAGGCCTGGACATGGGAGCATCTGGCCCTGACGCGCGCCCGCGTCATTGCCGGTGAGGCCAGCCTTGCCCAGGATCTTGAGGCGTTCCGCCTGTCCCTTCTGGCCAGCAAAGGGCAAGGCACGCAGGTCCGCGCCGATGTTGCCGCCATGCGCGCGCGCCTTGCCGCAGCGCGGCCCGGCACGCATGATCTTGATGCCAAATCAGGGCCGGGGCGGCTGTTGGATATTGATCTGACCGCCCAGATGCTGGCCCTGATGTCGGGATCATCGCTCAGGGCGACGGCGGCGCAGCTTGGCCATGCCACCACGCATGGCATGCTGACGCAAACGCAAGGGGCCCGCATGACCGCCGCACATCACCTGTTCTGGACCGTGCAAGCGGCCCTGCGGCTGCTGTCAGCGGCCCCCGATGCCCTGGGGCAGGGGGCAAGGGATTTCGTACTGCGCCAGACCGGGCATACGACAATGCCCGAACTGGTCGCAGCGCTGCGGCAGGCAGCGGATCAGGCGACCGAAGTGATTGAAACGCTGGTGGGCAAAGCCGGGGATGCCAATGCAACTGACTGATGCCGACCCAAAAGGCCTGATCCGCGAAAGCTATGCCATTGATGGCATTACCCTTGGCGAATGCCGCTCGATCCTTGTGGATTGGGCCCTTAGCCTGCCCGTTGGCAGCGACATGGCCGCTGCCATCACGTTTTTGCTGGCCCATTACGCGCAGCCCGGCCACCCTATGACGGAAACCCTGCGCGCAGGTCTGGCACCCGCTGAAGCCCCCAAACGCCGTGGCGGGCGGGCAGGGCGCGTGGCCTCTGACTAAGGGCGCACAAACCCACCCAAGGTGACGCAAGCCTAGCCGCGCAGGGCTGCAGCCTCGCGCGCCAATGTGGTGATCGCGGCCCAATCGCCCCGCGCCATGGCATCCTTGGGCGCAACCCAGCTGCCGCCAACACACAGGATGTTGGACAGTTTCAGGTAATCGGGAGCGATGTTCAGGCTGATGCCGCCCGTGGGGCAGAACTTCACCTGCGGGATGGGTGATCCGATAGATTTGAGGTAGGCCGCCCCGCCCGCCTGCTCCGCCGGAAAGAACTTTTGCACCGTATAGCCCTTTTCCAAGAGTGCCATGATTTCCGATGCCGTCGCGGCCCCCGGCAAAAGCGGCAGGTCATATTCTGCGCATGCGTCCAGAATTCGGTCAGTCGCCCCCGGCGATACGCCGAACGTCGCCCCTGCGGCCTTGGCCGCTTTCACATCCGCAGGCGTCAGCAATGTGCCTGCACCGACGGCACCCCCCGGAACCTCGGCCATGACGCGGATCGCATCCAGTGCCACCGGCGTGCGCAGCGTTACCTCCAGCGCAGGCAAGCCACCGGCCACCAGCGCTTCGGCCAGCTTTTTCGCATGGGCCAGATCATCAATCACCAGAACCGGCACAACGGGGGCCAAACGGCAAATCGCCTCGGCGGCGCGGGATTGTTCCTGTGGTGTCATGTATCAGCTCCTTTTCTGGCAGGGTCAGCGCCCTGTGCCATATGTCGAAGCCTTCGGCGAGGATATTTGTGCAAAGATGAAATCGCAGGGCATGTAAAAGGCTGACGCCCCGCTTCGGGCCGCTTGCACGGGGGAAACAGGGCGCCTTTCACCTTTGACGGTCATCGGCGTCCCCGCCTGTACCGCAAGGCCGACCAGACCCTGAAATCCTTTCATCTTTGTTAAAATATCCTCGCCGAAGGCATTAAAGTTTTTCTTTCTCCGTCACGCGACTAAAGGCTCATTGCGCCACTTGTTGCAGGCCCGGCATTGCGGCGGAATACATCGAACAATTCACGCCCGAGGCCATAGCCGTTGGCAGACAGGTCCACCGTCACTGGTGCGCGGGTCTCGAAATCGGGCACCAGCACCGTCAGCTTTCCAGCCGTCGCATCCAGCCGGATCACATCACCATCACGCAGGCGCGCCAGTGGCCCGCCGCAGGCTGCCTCGGGCGAAACATGAATCGCCGCGGGCACCTTGCCGGATGCCCCCGACATCCGCCCATCCGTGACCAGGGCCACCTTCAACCCGCGGTCCTGCAGCACGGTCAGCGTGGGCGTCAAGGAATGCAGTTCTGGCATGCCATTGGCTTGCGGGCCCTGAAAACGCACGACGACAACGCAATCCGACGTGAACTCGCCGCGCTTGAAGGCCTCTTTCACATCGCCCTGATTATGGAAAATCCGACAAGGTGCCTCGATCACATGCCGTTCAGGTGCAACCGCGGAAACCTTGATCACCCCGCGCCCAAGATTGCCCGAAAGCTGGGTCAGGCCGCCGGTCACGGCGAAGGGATCGGCCGCCGGGCGCAGGATCCTGTCGTTCAGGCTGTTTGCCGTGCCGTCTTCCCAGACCAGCTTGCCATCCCGCAGTTTTGGTTCCTGCGCATAAAGCGCCAGCCCATCGCCTGCGATGGTTTTCACATCTGCATGCAGCAGCCCCGCCTCCAGCAGCTGACCAATCATGAAGCCCAGGCCGCCTGCCGCGTGGAAATGGTTCACATCCGCAAGGCCATTGGGATAGACCTTGGCCATCAGCGGCACCGCAGCCGAAATATCGCCGAAATCCTCCAGCTCCAGCACGATTCCTGCCGCCCGCGCCATCGCAGGCAGATGCAGCACAAGGTTCGTCGAGCCGCCCGTGGCCATCAGCCCGACAATGCCGTTCACAAAGGCCCGTTCGTCCAGAATTTCGCCCGCAGGCCGGTATTCGTTGCCCAAGGCCGTGATCGCTGCCGCGCGCTGCACCGCCGCCACCGTCAAGGCCTCGCGCAGCGGCGTGCCCGGGTTCACGAAGGCCGCCCCCGGCATGTGCAGGCCCATGAACTCCATCAGCATCTGGTTGGTGTTGGCCGTGCCGTAAAAGGTGCAGGTGCCCGGCCCATGATAGCTTGCCATTTCGGCGCGCATCAGATCAGCGCGGCTGGCCTCTCCGGTCGCAAAGGCATTGCGCACGCGCGATTTTTCATCGTTCGGAATGCCACTGGGCATGGGGCCTGCCGGCACGAAAATCGCGGGCACATGGCTGAAGGTTGCCGCTGCCATGATCAGCCCCGGCACGATCTTGTCGCAGACGCCCAAGTAAAGGCTGCTGTCGAACACGTTGTGCGACATGGCCACACCCGCCGCCAAGGCAATCACATCGCGTGAGAACAGCGACAGTTCCATTCCCGGCTGGCCTTGCGTGACGCCATCGCACATCGCGGGCACCCCGCCTGCCACCTGTGCCGTCGCCCCCGCCGCCCGTGCCGCCGCGCGGACCATGTCTGGATAGCGTTCATAGGGCTGATGTGCTGACAGCATGTCATTATAGGCCGTCACGATCCCGATATTGGGCGCGCGTGCTGCCACCAATGCGTCCTTGTCGGCCCCCATCGCCGCATAGGCATGCGCCTGATTGCCACAAGACAGGTGGCTGCGCGCAGGCCCTGCTTCCGCTGCCCGGCGCATCCGGTCAAGATATGGCCCGCGCGTGGCGCGCGAACGTTCGACAATCCGGGCGGTCACTTTGGCAATGCTGGGGTGAAGGGTCATGGCAAGCCTTGCTGTTCGACTGTGGATTCAAATGGAGATTCGACGGGGTGCAAGTTTCGCTTACCAGCATTTGTTAGCGCTAACAACATCGCAAGTGGAAACTATGCGCCCTTGGTTCAGCATAGTTCAACGGGGCCGAAGGGCCAGATGACACCGGGTCGCGTGGCCAGAGGTAAGGTTAAATTACCTTAAACTTGAACTGCATTTTGCACAAAGCCGCCGCAATCTGCGCGCAAGAAGGGGGCCAACAGGGGAACAATCCCCCGGAGGATGCACTGATGACTATGTTCCGCCCCCTTGGCGCCTTGATGATCGTCGCAGCACTGTCTGCCTGCGGTCAGCCCGAACAGCCAAACCGCGCCGTTGTGGCGCCGGATGGGAGCCTGACGCTGGCGACCCAAGGAATTGACGCTGAAACGGTTTTCCGCACGTCGGCCTACGCCGTTCAAGATGTGCTGGTCACCGTGCCATCATCCCTGCGGGCGTCCGAGGCGAATGTGTACTACCCGCTTGCTGATATTGTCTGGCGCGGCGATGCCTTGGGCAATCGCCATGATCAGGTGCGCGCCATTGTGGGTGAAGCCGCAGCACAGGCCACGGAAGGCATGACCACAGGCCCTGCGGCCGTGGTGGAAGTGACGGTGAACCGCTTTCACAGCGTGACTGAAAAGACCCGCTATTCGGTTGGTGGTGTGCATTCGGTGAACTACACCCTGACGGTGCGCGATGCGCTGTCGGGCGAGGTTCTGGATGGCCCACGTAGCGTGATTGCCGATGCACCTGCTGTTGGTGGCGTGCGGGCCCTGGCCGAAGATGAGGCCGGGCGCACGATGAAAGTGGTCATCATCGAACGGCTGGTGCGGTCCTTGCGCGAAGAGCTGACCAAGCCTGTTCCGCAAGAGCAGGTCACGCAATCGGCCACTGGCCCGGTGCTGATCTCGCCTGCGCCGATTGCCAACTGATCCGTTTGCAGCCGCATTGAACTGATGTAAGGGGGGGCATGTCCTCCCCTTTGTCCACTCCCCCCGCTGACACCGCGCCCGCAGTTCCTGCAGAGGCAGCTTATCGCTACCCCACCGTCCGCCTGAAACCAAAGGCCGAGGCGCGTGCAATCCGGCATGGCTTTCCTTGGGTCTATGCCGATGAGCTGGTCACCGACCGGCGCACGCAAGGCTTGGCAGCCGGTGCGCTTGCGGTGCTTGAAGATGGCGAGCGGCGCCCGCTGGGCCTTGTCACCGTCAACAATGCCTCAAAGATCATTGCGCGGATGCTGGACCGTGACCCTGCCGCGCAGATTGATCAGGCCTGGTTTGCCGCACGCCTGACGCGCGCGCTGGCCCTGCGCGAACGGCTGTTTGCCACGCCGTTTTACCGGCTGGTGCATGCCGAGGCGGATGGCCTGCCGGGCGTGGTGATTGACCGGTTCGGCGATCTGGCCGTGGTGCAGCCCAATGCCGCATGGGCCGAGGCGCATCTTGAAGCCCTTGTCGCAGCACTGATGCAGGTCACGGGCGTGGCGCGCGTGGTCAAGAACGGCACGGGTCGCGCGCGGGGGCTGGAGGGGTTGCCAGAGGAAACGCTGGTGCTGCAGGGGCATGTGGATGGCCCGATTGCCGTGCCGATGAACGGGGCCACATACATGGCCGACGTAACCCATGGCCAGAAAACCGGCCTGTTCTTTGACCAGCGCCCCAACCATGCCTTTGCAGCACAGCTTGCGCGCGGCGCACGCGTGCTGGATGTGTTTTCCCATGTCGGTGGATTTGGCCTTGCCGCCCTTGCGGCGGGGGCTGTGTCCGCCCTGGCAGTGGATGGCTCTGCCACCGCACTGGCCTTGGCGGGGCAGGGGGCGCAGGCCAGTGGCTTTGCCGACCGTTTTGCCACGCGACAGGGTGATGCCTTTGCCGTGCTGGAACAGCTTGGCGCTGAGGGCGCGCAGTTTGACCTTGTGATCTGTGATCCGCCCGCCTTTGCCCCGGCCAAACCCGCGCTTGAGGCGGGCCTGCGCGCCTATGAACGCGTTGCCCGGCTGGCCGCGCCTTTGGTGGCCCCCGGCGGATATCTGGTGCTGTGTTCATGCTCACATGCGGCTGATCTGACCGCGTTCCGCAATGCATCAGCTCGGGGCATTGGCCGTGGCGGGCGGCGCGCGCAGCTGATCCATACGGGCGCTGCTGGCCCCGATCACCCCATGCTGCCGCAACTGGCTGAAAGCGCCTATCTCAAGGCGCTGTTCTTCCGGCTGGATGGGTGAAGCTGTTTCTGGATACCTGCGTCATCTACCCTGACGCGCTGCGCGATATCCTGCTGGGTGTTGCCGCGCGTGGCGCGTATGAACCCCTTTGGTCCGCCCGCGTGCTGGAAGAATGGGCGCGCGCTGCCCGCAAGAAAGGGGCCGAGGATCAGGCGCGCCTGATTGCCCTTGCCATGCAGGCGCAGTTTCCACGGGCGATGGTGAAAGGGTGGGAGGCTGCGGCAACACGGCTGATCCTGCCCGATCCCGATGATGTGCATGTGCTGGCCGCCGCGATTGTCGGCCATGCCGATGCCATCGTCACCTTCAACGCCGCCGATTTCCCCCGCCAAGTGCTTGCGGCCGAAGGGCTGGCGCGGCGCGATCCTGATGGCCTGCTGTGGGAGCTTTGGTCCCATGACCCCGGGCCGGTGGTCGAGGCTGTAATGCAAGCCATGGCCCGCGCGCCGGGCGAACCGCAATCCATGCGTGCTTTCCTGAAACGTGCGGGCCTGCCGCGTCTCGGCAGGGCCATGGACGCATAGATCAGGCCGTCAGCCTTTACCCTGCGGGTTGTCCTCCATTGAAGGAACCACCCCCCACTTCACCTCATTCTCGGCAATGGCTGCAATCCGCTCGGCCGCCTTCGGGTGGCTCATCAACCAGGCCGGTGTGCCCGCCCCGGCACCCCCGGTCAGCGCCCCCAGTTTGGCAAACAGCGTCTTTTGCGGCCCCGTGCCAATGCCCGCCTTCACCAGCAAGGCCGACGCATAAGCATCCGCCTCAAACTCATCCCGGCGTGACATCCGCGCCGCCAGCGCTGTGGCGATGATGCGCGCAATCCAGATGCCCAGTCCCGGCAAAAAGCGGTTCAGCACCGCCGACAGCATCACGAAGACCGCATTCTGCCCTGTGAAATCAATCATCCGCCGCCGCGAATGGCCAAGCGCCACATGCCCCAACTCATGCGCCACCACGCTTGCCAGTTCTGCCGCCGTCACCTCACCCGCTGCATGTTTGGCCAGAAACCCCCGCGTCAGGAAAATGCGCCCGTCCGGTGCCGCAAGCCCGTTCACCGGATCAATCTCGAACACATTCACCTTGATCTGCGGCAATTCCAGCGCCTGCGCCAGCTTTGCCACCTCATCCAGCACGGCTGCATCTTTCAGGGGCGCACTTGCCTGATCCAGCATCGCCTTTGTCCGCCAGACCGAAAAGCGGTACATCAGCAGGGCATAGGCAATGGGCAAAAGGATCGGCAGGAATTTCAGCATGTGGTGAATATGGGGCAACAGACCGCCCCTGCAAGGCGCAACATACCACGTTCCGGGACCCGGAATTTTCGAAAATTCCGGACCGATTTCTGCGCAGAAATCGGCGCTGGGCCACCCCTATCGCAACAGTCTGATCCCGCGCGTCAGCCCCTCCAGCGTCATCGGCACCATACGTCCGCCCATCAGGTCACGGATCAGCCGCGTTGAATGCGTGAACCCCCAATGCGCCTCTGGCACCGGGTTGATCCACAGATGCTGCGGCCACTGTTCCGCCGCCCGTTGCAACCAGACCGCCCCCGCTTCGCGGTTCCAATGTTCATTCGCCCCGCCCGGATGCGTAATCTCATAGGGGCTCATCGCTGCATCGCCCACGAACAGACAGCGCGTCTCGGCCCCATGGCTGCGCAGCACATCCCATGTCGGCACCTGTGCGTCCCACCGCCGCGCGTTGTCGCGCCACACGCCTGCATACAGGCAGTTGTGAAAGTACCAGGTCGTGAGCGAGCGGAATTCCGATTTGGCCGCCGAGAACAGCTCTTCCATCACCTTGACATGCGGGTCCATGCTGCCCCCCACATCAAAGAATATCAGTACCTTTACCGCATTGCGCCGCTCGCCGCGTGTCTGCACATCCAGCCAGCCCTGCCGTGCAGTCGCACTGACCGTGCCTTCCAGATCAAGCTCGCGCACCGCCCCATCCCGTGCCCACTGCCGCAAGGCCCGCAGGGCCAGCTTGATTGTCCGTGTGCCAATTTCGCGGTTATCGTCCAGATTGCGGAATTCCCGCTTGTCCCAGACCTTGACCGCCCTTTGATGCCGGCTTTCTGCCTGCCCGATCCGCACCCCTTCCGGGTTGTATCCATAGGCCCCGAACGGGCTGGTGCCCGCCGTGCCGATCCATTTCGATCCGCCCTGATGGCGGCCTTCCTGTTCCGCCAACCTTTTCTTCAGCGTCTCCATCAGCGCCTCAAACCCGCCAAGCGATTGCACCGCCGCGCGTTCTTCCGCCGTCAGGTGCCGCTCGGCCAGTTTGGTCAGCCAATCACCCGGCAGATCCAATGCTCTTAACACATCACTTTCAGATATGCCTTCAAGGCCCTGAAATGCCTGTTGGAATGCCCGGTCATACCTATCAAGCCAGCGTTCATCCTTGACCATGGTCGTGCGGCCCAGCTGGTAAAAGCCATCCACATCATAGGTGCACAGGCCCGCTGCCACGCCTTCCAGAAACACCAGGAATTCACGCAGGGACACAGGCACCCCGGTTTTTCGCAAACAGTCGAAAAACCCAAGGAACATGGATCAGGTCACCATGCGTTCGATGAAGATCGTCAGGAACAGGCCCAGCAGGCAGAAGGCAATGCCAAAGGCTGCCGCATATTGCAAGATATCCAGCCGCTTGCCCCCACGGCGCGCTGCAAGCGTCGCGCCAAAGACGGCCCCCAGCACAAGACCTGCAATCACGATCATCCGTTCATCCCCGCCCAACCGTTCCGGCAGGCGAGGGGTGCTTTACCCCCGGCCGCCGCGCCGCCCAAGGGCCGCGATTTCCGATGTCCGCGCCCGTACCTGCGCATCCGAACCAAAGCCATAGCGTGCCAGCCCGGCCGTATCAAGGCGCAGAGCACTTGCTTCCGCCCCGCGCCCGGCAATCTCCAGCGCCTCGGCTCGCAGCAGCAGAAGCGTTGCCAGAAGGGCTGCATTCTCGGCCTGCCGCACTACGGGAATGGCGCGGTCAGTATAGCGCAGCGCCTCATCCGACTGGCCCGATGACAAGGCAAACGCCGCCATCTGCATGTCAACATGGGCCGCATGCACGCCTCCGCCCGGCAGACTTTGGTAAATCTGCTGCGCCTGTGAAAACGCTACGACAGCCTGTGCCACATCACTGCCCACATTGACCCGACCAAGCGCATAATAGCTGAAAGCCAGCCGGTTATCGCCCCAGCCTTGGGCGCGGGCGATTGCGACCGCGCGTTCTGCCGCTGCCTTGCGGGCAGGGGTCGAGCCGCGCTGGCCCAGCGCAGTTTCAATCGCCTGGGTCCAGCTGCGCGGATCGATGTCAGCGCTTGGCACGCCAACGGACCCGCCCGCCGGGTTCAGTCGCGCAAGCACGGAAGGCAAAGCCGCTGCCACATCGCCAGGGCCCATTCCCGCCTGCAATTCCGGCGCATAGAACGCCCGCAGCACCAGCATGTCGAAGCCGGTCAGCGTGGTGTGGAAATTATCATCGTTGAATACTGAATCCGACAGGCGATACAAATCGTTCAGTGGTCCCATGGCTTGGGCAAGTTCCTCGTGCAGGCAATCGCGCACCTCTTGCGGCGTCGTGTCCGACGGCACAAAGATCGCAACCCTGTCGCGCACGCGCACGGTTGTCCAATCCAGCGCTGCCGAGTTGCGTGCAGCCCTGTATTCATCCCAGCTGGAAACGCGCGGCACCACGAAACAGGCCGCTGTCGGCACGATCGACTGCATGGTGCGCCGTGGCAAGAATTCCACCGTAATCGAAGCAGCCCCGCCCGTGGCCTGAACATCAATGCCTGCCTCTGCCCTGAACCGTGCCAGAACGCGGCCAAGGTCTTCGGCAGCAGTTGCCGGTACGGCACCGGTCAGCGCAACGGTAATCGGCCCTTCAAAGCGCGACATGGCCGGAATTGCACGGCCGCTTTCCATACGAAAGGCAAGATCCATGAAATCCCGCGCGATACTGCTGTTTGATCGGCTGACAGTCGTTGCCGCCACCGTTGACAATTGCGCGGTCGCAGGTCCCGAAGCCGTAGACAGCCCTGCAGTGGGGCGGGCCATGGTGACATCGGCATTGGGTGCCGGGGCGCAGGCTGCCAGGGAAAACAGTGCAAAAAGTGAGATATACCGCATGCTTACGCAGCCCTGTTGTAACGGATGAAGGGAGATTTCGTGCCGATGCGGTCGTACAGCATGCGGCCCTGATAGTTGAATTCCTGCGTCAGCCAGTACACCGACGGCGCGCCCGCCACGTCTGCCGCCGCATAGACCGCTTCAATCAGCGCCCGCCCCACGCCCCGGCCGCGCGCATCCGGCGTGGTGAACAGGTCTTGCAGATAGCAGACCTCTTCCACCTTCCAGCAGGTGCGATGCAGGATGTAATGGGTCAGCCCAACAGCCTTGCCGTCCGCAAAGGCGATCAGCCCGTGCGGTTCTTCGCGCTTGCCCGACAGCAGGCGCGCAAATGTGGTGGCATAGACCTCTGGCGGCAGGTTTGCCCCGTAGAAGTCAAGGTAGGCCCCCCAGAGCCCACGCCACACGGCTTCGTCTTCCGCCTGCAGAGGGCGGATCGACACAGGATTTTTGGACATATTTGGCAGCGTCCGATGTAAGGTCTTCGATGCAGACAGAAGACAGGGGCCAAGTGTCCGTATGTGGACGGCTTTGTGTCAATCGCGGGGAATCTGCAGGATTGTTGCGAATCTAGGGGTGGGGTGGGGCTGGGGGTGCCAGCGCCAGATATTCCCCAAAAATATCACGCATTATTTCAAAATGTTTCAATAAATTGTGGATAGGTTACCAAATCATGGCAAGACTGTGGCGAAACGAAGGCTAATTCCGGCCGATTCGCATTTTCCGCCCCAGATTCTAGCGCCCTGCCTTTGCCATAAACGCCAGGCGTTCAAACAGGTGCACGTCCTGCTCCGTCTTCAACAGCGCCCCATACATCTTTGGCAGGGCATCCTTGCCATCCCGCCGCAAATCCTCGGGCCCCAGATCCTCGGCCAGGATCAGCTTCAGCCAATCCAGCACCTCGGATGTGCTGGGCTTTTTCTTCAAACCCGGCGTTTCCCGGATCTCGAAGAACTGCGTCAAAGCCGTGGTCAGCAGTGATTCCTTCAGATCAGGGAAATGCACCCGCACGATGGCCGCCAGCGTGTCCGGGTCCGGAAAGCGGATAAAGTGAAAGAAACACCGCCGCAGGAACGCATCCGGCAATTCCTTTTCGTTGTTCGACGTGATGATCACGATGGGCCTGTGCCGCGCCCGGATCACCTCACCCGTTTCCTGCACCGTAAATTCCATCCGGTCCAGTTCCTGCAGCAGGTCATTGGGAAATTCGATATCCGCCTTGTCGATTTCGTCAATCAGCAGCAAAACCCGCTCATCCGCCGCAAAGGCCTGCCACAGAGCCGCCTTGCGGATGTAATTGCCCACATCCCGCGCGCGTTCTTCGCCCAACTGCCCGTCGCGCAGGCGGCTGACCGCGTCATAGTCATAAAGGCCATGCACCGCTCTGGTTGTGGACTTTACATTCCATTCAATCAGGGGTGCGTTCAGCGCCTGCGCCACTTGCCGCGCCAGTTCCGTCTTGCCCGTGCCCGGTTCGCCCTTCACCAGCAACGGCCGCTGCAAAACCACTGCGGCATTCACAGCCGCCGACAGCTCTGCCGTGGCCACATAGCCCGCCGTCGATGCAAATTTCACTGCCATTTCAATCCTCTGGCCCAACCCAACGTTGTGACGCAGCTTGCCCTCAAATTGTCGCAACCTCTAGTGACAATATGCCTGCCTTAGGCTAATGCCTGCGCCATAGAAAAGGAGATTGCGATGACAGGTTCTTTTCCTGCGGCGCATCCCACGGAACCGGAGAGTCTTGGAATGAAGGCCGAAGTATTCCTGCCTGAAGATTACCGCCCAGCCGAGGACGAGCCGTTCATGAACGACCGTCAGCTGGAATATTTCCGCCGCAAGCTGTTGGTCTGGAAACAAGAGCTGCTGGATCAGTCGGCAGAAACGATTGACGCGCTGCAAGATTCGGGCCGCAACGTGCCCGATATCGCCGACCGCGCATCCGAGGAAACCGACCGGGCGCTGGAACTGCGCACGCGTGATCGTCAGCGCAAGCTGGTGTCCAAGATTGACGCAGCCCTGCGCCGGATCGAGGCCAACGAATTCGGTTACTGCGAAATGACGGGTGAGCCGATCAGCCTCAAGCGGCTGGATGCGCGCCCGATTGCCACGATGACGCTGGAAGCGCAGGAAAAGCATGAACGCCGCGAAAAAGTGCATCGCGACGAATAACAGAATGCACAGCAGATGCGCCGGGGTTTGCCCCGGCGTTTTGCTTTTGGGGGCAGGGGCGTGCTGATCGGACAACAGATCACTGTTGTGGGGGCGGGAATCGCAGGTCTTGCGGTTGCGCGGGCGCTGGCCTTGCGTGGGGCAGCCGTGACAGTGCTGGAGCAGGCCCCTGCCGTGTCCGAAGTGGGGGCAGGCCTGCAGATCAGCCCGAACGGTGCCGCGGTGCTGCGCGCGCTTGGGCTGGGTGCGGCAGTTGATGCGGCGGGTCTGGCCAACAAGGCGGTGGTCCTGCACAACGCCATGGGTGCGGCGCTTTTGCGCATGGATATGTCGGGGCGTGATTACCGCCTGTTGCACCGCGCCGATCTGATCGCCCTGCTGCTATCGGGGGCGCAAGATGCTGGCGTCACCTTGCGCCTTGGGCAAACTGTCACCGAAATCGGCCCCGGCAAGATCACCCTGACCAGTGGCGAGGTGCTTGTGCCCAGCCTCATCATCGGGGCTGATGGCCTGCATTCCCGCGTGCGTGTTGCCCTGAACGGGCGCGTGGCACCGTTCTTTACCCGGCAGGCCGCATGGCGCGCTACCATCCCGGGGGATGGCGGGGCAGTTGAGGCGCAGGTCTTCATGGCCCCGGGCCGCCACCTTGTCAGCTACCCCTTGCGCGGCGGCACCTTGCGCAACATCGTCGCGGTCGAAGAACGCGCCGATTGGGCCGCCGAAGGCTGGTCGCATCGGGATGATCCCGCAAACCTGCGCGCTGCCTTTGCCGCCTTTACAGGCCCCGTCCCCGGCTGGCTGGCCCAGGTGCAGGAAACCCATCTCTGGGGCCTGTTCCGCCACCCCGTTGCCCGCAACATGGCCGCAGATGGCATGGCCCTGATCGGTGATGCCGCCCACCCCACACTGCCATTCCTTGCCCAAGGGGCCAACATGGCGCTTGAGGATGCCTGGGTGCTGACCCAATGCCTTGGCAGCCATGATATCCCCACCGCCTTGGCCGCCTACGCTGCCAGCCGCACCCCCCGCGTGACCCGCATCGTCAACGCCGCCAATGCCAACGCCCGCGCCTACCACGCAAGCGGCCTGCGCCGCATCGCCCTGCACACCGCCTTTCGCGCGGCAAACCTGATTGCGCCAAGCCTGCCGCTGTCACGCTTTGACTGGCTTTATGGCCATGATGTGACTCAAGACCTCCACTGATCCTTGGTTTTCTCTTTGTGAAAATACTCACCTTTGGACCAACCGTTCAAACAGATGAGTATTTGTACAAAGAGAAAACCAACGGGCAATGTCAGGCCGCAAGCTCTACCCAGACCGGCACATGGTCTGATGGCTTATCCCCCGCCCGCACCTCGCGGTCGATCTGCACATCGCGCAACAGATCCGCCGCCTGCGGTGACAGAAGCAGATGGTCGATGCGGATACCGTTATTCCGCTCCCAACTATTCGCCTGATAATCCCAGAACGAATAGTGCCCCGGCCCCTGCACGCGCGCCCGGAACGCCTCAGTCATCCCAAGGTTCAGAATGCGCCGATAGGCCGCCCGTGTGGCGGGCAGAAACAACGCATCCTCAACCCATGCATCCGGCTTGGCCGCATCTTCCGCCTGCGGAATAACGTTGTAATCCCCAAGGCATACAAAGGGTTCTTCCAGCGCCAGCAACGCCCTTACCCGCGCTTCCATCCGCGCCATCCATGCCAGCTTGTAATCATATTTCGGCCCCGGCGCCGGGTTGCCGTTCGGCAGATACAGCCCGCACACCCGCAAGGGCACAGCGCCCATCACTGTCGCCTCGATCCACCTTGCCTGTTCATCCGATGCGTCCCCTGGCAGGCCGCGCGTGACATCCTCCAAGGGCAGGCGCGACAGGATCGCCACGCCGTTGAACCCCTTTTGCCCATGCGTTTCAACGACGTATCCCATATCCTGAAACATCTCGCGCGGAAAACCCTCATCCACCGACTTGATTTCCTGCAGGCAAACCACATCCGGCTTGGCCGCCTCCAGCCAGCGCGGCAGCGCCTCGATCCGCGCCTTGATGCCGTTGATGTTATAAGTCGCCAGTTTCATGCGCGTATCCCCGCCTAAATCACCACTACCTTAGGGCGCAGGCCCGCCGATGCACAAGGCCCGTGCCTTTCGCCCGGCGCGCAGTCTGTCAAAGGTGGCCCGGAAAGGAGCCGCCATGCCTTATGTGCAAATTGCCCTGCCTCTTGCCCTGATTATCTGGCTTGCGCTTTGGCCGCTGCGCGGGCGCGCGCGCCTGATCCATGTCGCCCTGACAATAGCCAGCCTCTGCGCGATCATCCTACTGTTTCCATGGCTTTGGCCCAGTGCCTATGCGCCTGTGCTGCTAATCATCCTGCTGATCCTGACCGTCTTTCTTGGCCGCCGCCGTGCGCCCGAACGTCATGCAAGCAGCCTTTGGCCCGGTATTCTGGCGGCCCTTGCCACCCTGACCGTCACGATTGGCGCGGCAGGCCTGCTGACCGCGCGCCTGCGCCCCGCAGCCACGCTGGACCTTGGCCTACCGTTCAGCACGGCCTTCACCGTTACCGAAGGTGGCGCGCGTGAAGTGATCAACCGCCACCGCGCCGTGCTGGATGCCAACAGCCCCAGCCTGTCAAGCTGGACAGGCACAGCCTATGGCATAACCCTGCAACCCGTTGACCACTGGGGAAAATCCCTGACCGAAGCCCAGCCCGTTCTTGCCCCCTGCGCAGGCCCTGTCACCCTGACCGGTCAGGACAGCCGCCTTGGCCGTTTTGTCACGCTGACCTGTGCGGGAAACCATATTGTTCTGTCCGGCCTGACATCCGTCACCGCGCAAGGGGGTGTTGAGGCTGGCGCGCCCCTTGGTACCGCCACCACCCTGACGCTGCACGCCCAAACCCCCGGCACCTCGGCCCACCCGTTTTCGGGTGATCCGCTATGGCTCAGCCTGAACGGCAGCTTTCCCGTGCGCGGATGGGTGATCCGGCCATAAAGCCGGTGCTAGGCCGTCAGCCGTTCCGGCTCCACCGCCGCTGCCCGCAACCACATCTTGTCCAACGCCCGCAGTGCGCTTGCGTCAAACTGATCGGCCATTTCCCAATAGCGGCCCGATGGCACCACATAGCCAAGCTCTGCCTCATAGGCCAAGGCATCCGCCACAGCCGCCGCATCAAAGCCCTGCACGCAAACGCGGCCCAAGGCCCCGATCGCCACACGCGGAAACACCAGCCGCGTTGGCCCGGCCATCGACAGGTTCACCACCGCACAGCCCTGCATGGCCGCCAGCACCATCAGCCGCGCGGCCTTCGCCTCTAATGATTGCAGCGTGATATCCGCGCGCAGCGGGTCAGCCGTGCCCGTACCATAGAAATGCGTCGCCCGGCCTGTGGGGTAGTGCATGTCACAGCCCATCACCGCAATCACGCGGGGGCGGTGTGCGTGCAACGCCCAGTAGGCCGCCGTAAACGCCATCGTGCCGCCCGCATAGACAAAGCCGCCATAGGCATTCTGTGCCGGCACAAAATCATCTTCCGTCACAACCCGCTGCGCACCCACTGGCACGGGCCTGCGAGCTGCGGGAAAATCATGCGGATGGATCAGCGCATCCCAATCGGCGCGTACTTGCCAGGCATTGTTGATGGCAAGGATATGGTCAAACGGCGCGCGCGGCCAGCCCTGCGCCAGCGTTGCATTCGGCCCCGACCCAAGGATCAGCACGGTTGTCATGGCAGGCACCCCCAGTCCGGTTCAGAACGGGACATAGGCCGCCACCCACCCGTGACGAGGGACGCTAAGGCGAAAAATCAGCCGTCGTTCCGGCGGTTTACATCGAAAACGATGTGCCGCATCCGCAGGATGACGTGGCATTCGGGTTCTGGATGACAAACCGCGCGCCGATCAGCTCTTCGGTGAAATCAATCACGGCATTTTCCAGAAACGGCAATGAAATGCTGTCCACCAGCACGCGCTGCCCGTCCTTTTCCAGCACCAGATCATCGGCCGCAGCATCATCCAGCCGGATGTCATACTGAAACCCCGAACAGCCCCCGCCATCCACCGCCACCCGCAGGGCCTTGGTCTGCCCCGTCAGTTCAGCAATTTCGGCAAGGCGGGCAAAGGCCCGGTCCGTCACACGTGGTGGCAAGGCGATGGGTGGAAGAGTCAGGTTCATGGAACACCCCAATGGGCAAAGGTTCATCCGGAATATATGCTTGCCCCAACGCGATAACAACCCACGGGTCCAGATGCTTGCCCCTTATGCCTGCCAGCCCGACGCCTCTCGCGGGCGATTGCACACCGAACGCATGTCCTCCTTCCGTTCGCCCTTTCAGCGTGACCGTGACCGCATCATCCATTCCTCGGCCTTTCGGCGGCTGAAACACAAGACGCAGGTCTTTGTCGAACATGAGGGTGATTACTACCGCACCCGCCTGACCCACAGTATCGAAGTTGCACAGGTCGCCCGCACGATTGCCGGGGTTCTGGGCCTGAATACCGACCTGGCCGAGGCGATTGCGCTGGCGCACGACCTTGGCCACACGCCCTTTGGTCACACGGGTGAAGATGCACTGGGCGCGCTCATGGCGCCCTACGGCGGGTTTGACCATAACGCACAGGCCCTGCGCATCGTCACGCGGCTGGAACGGCATTATGCCGATTTTGACGGGCTGAACCTGACATGGGAATGTCTTGAAGGCATTGCCAAGCATAATGGCCCGGTCATTGGCCCGAACGCTGATGAAAAACACGCAGGGCCCTTGCCCTATGCTCTGGCCGAGGTGAATGCCCAATGGGACCTTGGCCTTGATACTTTTGCCTCGGCCGAGGCGCAGGTGGCCGCCATTGCCGATGACGTGGCCTATTCGCACCATGACCTGCATGATGGCCTGCGGTCCGGCCTTTTCACCGCAGCGGATCTTGAAGACCTGCCCGTCACTGGCCCCGCCTTTGCCGAGGTTGATGCGCTGTATCCCGGCCTTGATCCCATGCGTCGGCGTCACGAGGCCTTGCGCCGCGTTTTTGGTCGCATGGTCGAAGACGTGATCGCCGTGGCGCAAGGGCGCCTGCAGGCAGCCAAACCGCAATCCGTGGATGACATCCGCGCACTGGGCACGACCGTCATCCGCTTTTCCAAACCGTTGTTTCAGGAACTCAAGGCCATCCGGTCCTTCCTGTTCACCCGCATGTATCGCGCGCCTTCCGTCATGGCCGAACGCGCCCGTGTCACCGCCGTCATCAACGGCCTTTTCCCGCTGTTCATGGCCCAGCCCGACCTTCTGCCGCAGGAATGGCGCGATGACATTGCCGCCGCCGGGGATGAGGTCACCCTTGCACGCATCGTTGCCGATTACGTTGCCGGCATGACCGACCGCTTTGCCCTGCAGGAACATGCGCGCCTTCTGGGCCATTCATCTTTGTGAAAACATCCGCCGGATGAATTGGCCGTCTGCGGCCAAGAGGGGCGGCGGCCCCTAAACCTTTGCCCGCAAAGCCATGATCCAGACCAGGGCCAGCCCCACCGAAGCCACTGCATTCCATGATGCCATCGACAGCCCCAGCATCTCCCACTGCACATCCGTGCAGCGGATTACCGGCGCAGCCAGGATCTGGTTCAGCAGGTCTTCTGAACTCAGGCTGCCGATGTCGCCGCCCGCCGAACAGGTTGTCGGCCCTTGCCACCAGCCCCGCTCTACGCCCGTGTGATAAACCCCCAACCCCGCCGTCGCCAAGGCCGCCAGCGCCCCGCAGGCCGCCAGCAGGCGCGTCAGCGGCCCCTTGGCAAGGACCAGCGCCAGCAGTCCGATCACGATTGCCGCCGCATGTGGCCAGCGCTGCTGCAGGCACAGCGCGCAAGGGGCCAGCCCGCCGAGATGCTGAAATGCCAATGCCCCCAGCAACAGGGCGGCAGAGCCGCTTGCTGCGATGATGATAAGTGTAAGGCGGGTCATGAGGGCGTTCCTGTGTTCGACAGCATCCATACCGCCCGCCTGCGCAAAGGGAAAGACGTACGGGCAAAAGACGTACGGGCTTAAGACGTATGGGCAAAAGACGTATGGGCAACTGCCGCGCAGGGCGGCGAATTTCACTTGGGTGTGGGGCAAAGCAAGGTTAACTTGCCCAAAACAACGTGGAGTGGTCGGTATGCAGTGGCGCGGACGCAGGGGCAGTAACAATATCGAAGATCGCCGCGGGTCCAGTGGTGGCGGCGCGCGCGCTGGCGGCATTGGTGGTGTGGGCCTGATTGCCGTGCTGCTGATCGGCTGGTTCTTTGGCATTGATGTCTCGGGCTTTCTGAATGACCCCGGTGCACAGCAAACCGCCCCGCGTGAGATGTCGGCAGAAGATGCCGCTGCCGCCGAATTCGTGTCGGTCAACCTTGCCGATACAGAAGAGGTCTGGGCCGGTATCTTCCGTGATCAGATCGGCCGCGCCTACCGTCCGCCAACCCTAGTGCTGTTCAGCGGCGCCACGCAATCCGCCTGCGGCGGTGCATCGGGCGCAAGCGGGCCCTTCTACTGCCCCGGCGACAAGAAGGCCTATCTCGATACCGATTTCTTTGCCACGCTTGACCGGCGTCTGGGCGCAGGCGGCGATTTTGCCGCAGCTTACGTGATCGCGCATGAGGTGGCACATGGCGTGCAGGACCAGCTTGGTATCCTGGGGCAGGCCAATCAGGTGCGCGCGCAGGTCTCTCAGGCTGAAAGCAACCTGATTTCGGTCCGCATCGAATTGCAGGCCGATTGTTTTTCCGGCGTCTGGGCCAATCATGCCCGTGACATGGGTGGTCTGGACCGACAGGATTTCCTTGAGGCGCTGAATGCCGCCCAGAAGATCGGCGATGATACCTTGCAGGCCAATGCGGGCCAGCGCCCGAATCCGCATACCTTTACCCATGGCACATCCGAACAGCGTGCCCGCTGGTTTCTGACGGGCCTTCAGTCGGGCAACATTGCCGATTGCGATACGTTCAGCACTGAAGACCTGTGATTGACGCCGCCCGAAAGGGCGGCTAAACGGCTCCCCGGATGGCCCGAGTGGCGGAACGGTAGACGCAGTGGATTCAAAATCCTCCGCCGCAAGGCGTGCGAGTTCGAATCTCGCCTCGGGCACCATCCATTTTCCTGAAATCCCTGCCAGCGATTCGCCACATTCCGGCAGGATCATTGCCTTGCCGTAAACAAAGCCGCTGAAATTGGCAGATTACGCACCGTAGCCAAATGCCACCGACATCGTTTGGGCACAATTTCGACGAAATTGGATTTCTGGTTAACGGGATCTGACGCTGTGGCAGATTGGGTCGCATCTCGAAACAATCAGATCGACGGTTGTGTTGGATTTGACTGAAAATCGCCTCAAAATGTGCGTTTCGGCTTGTCCCGCTGCCTGAATGCGGTTCTGAACCTGCGACAATCTTCACCCCCAGCGGTGATTTCGCGTGCTTGCGTTTTGCAACTTTAGGTAGATA
>JBJOQW010000041.1:0-21195 GCA_046049665.1 Pseudomonadota bacterium
ACGTCAAACCGAAAGGCCCCGCCATGCAGATCACCCTTCCGACCGAAAGACTGACCGACGCGGCCCTTCTGGCCATGCTACACGCCGCAACGGAAAAGGCACAAGCGATGGGTCAGCCACAATGCATCGTGATCGTCGATCCCTCTGCCGTTGATCTGGCCACGTTCCGGATGGCGGGGGCGCGGGTGCTGTCCATGCGGTCGGCCCGCGCCAAGGCACAGACGGCAGCCTCAACCGGCAAGCCTTCAGGGGCATTGCCAGAAGCTGTCCGCGTGACGATAGCCGTGGCAACCGAAGGCACGATGACCGGCCTGCCCGGCGGCTTGCCGATCTGGCGAAATGGCGTGCTGCTGGGCGGTATCGGCATCGGCTCAGGCACCGGGGATCAGGACGTCGAGGTGGCCGAGGCGGCGCTTGCCGCCATTGGCGCCACCACAACGCCTTAGGCCGAAAACGCGATCTGCGCCTTCATCCCCTGACTGCGGTCTGACGCCAGCTTGAACGCCTCTTCTGCACCGTCCAAGCCGACCGTGTGGGTGATCAGCGGCTTCACGTCGATCAGCCCTTTTTGCATCAGGCCCACGCCCACGGCGAATTCGCTGTGAAAACGGAAGGACCCGCGCAGTTCCAGTTCCTTCGCCGTAATCGCCATCATCGGCAGGGACATGTCGCCGCCAAGGCCCAGTTGCAAGATCACCCCGCGCGGGCGCAGGGCGGCGATTCCACCTGCCAGCGCCGCCGCTACCCCGGTGCATTCATAAAGCACATCGAAATAGCCCTTGTCGGGACTATAGTCAGCCAAAGCCTGCGGGTCTGTGCCCGTGTTGATCACCCGGTCTGCGCCAACCTTACGGGCAAGCGCAAGCGTGAAGTCCGAAAGGTCCGTGGCCACAATCTCGGCTGCACCGGCGCGACGGGCGGCAAGGATCGACAATACACCAATCGGCCCGCATCCAGTGACCAGCACGCGTTTGCCCAGCATGTCACCCGCACGTCGCGTGGCATGCAGGGTCACCGCCAAGGGTTCAGCCATCGCTGCCTCTCCCGGTGTCAGGCTGGTTGCATCTACGCATTGGCTGGCATCGGCTACAAGGATTTCGCGGAAAGCGCCCTGAATATGGGGAAAGGGCATGGCACTGCCGTAAAAGCGCATGTTCAGACACTGGTTTGGCAAGCCCTCAAGGCAGAACTTGCAAGCACCGCAAGGGCGGCTTGGGGATACGGCCACCAACTGCCCTGCCCGAAACCCCGTATCGCCGGGGTCTTCGACAAAGGCCGAAACCTCATGCCCAAGGATCATCGGTTCCTTCAGCCTGATCGTGCCAAAGCCGCCGTGGTTGTAGTAGTGCAGGTCAGATCCGCAAACGCCCCCCGTTGCCAGCCGCAAGCGAAGCTGACCGGGGCCGGGGGTTTCCTCTGGGCGGTCCTCGATCCGCAGGTCATGGGCGGCGTGAATGACAATGGCGCGCATCACAGCACCGGCGTCAGCAGGGGCTGGCCGGCGAAATGCGCGGTCAGGTTATCGCGCACCAGCTTGCCCATCGCCTGCCGCGTCTCATAAGTGCCGCTGGCGTGGTGGGGCTGCAACAGCACGTTCTTCAGCGCCAGAAAGCGGGGGTTCAGCTTCGGCTCCCCCTCAAACACATCCAACGCGGCAGAGCCCAGCTTGCCGGTTTCCAGTGCCGTCAACAGCGCCTCTTCGTCAATGTTCGAGGCCCGGCTGATGTTGATCAGCATGCCTTGGGGCCCCAGCGCCTCTATCACCTTCGCGCCCACGATGTGCCGCGTGGCGGCCGAGGCGGCCAGCGTCACGAACAGGAAGTCCGACCTTGCCGCAAGGGCCACCGGGTCAGCGATATAGTCCCACCCTTTGGCAAAATCCTTGGGGCCGACATCGGAATAGGCGATCTCAAGGTCAAAGCCTGCCAGACGTTTGGCGACTTCATACCCGATCCGGCCAAGGCCCAGCACCCCTGCCCGCTTGCCCCAGACCCGCCGCTGCAGCGGATAAAGACCCTTCGCCGCCCAAGACCCGTCCTGCACCCAGGTTTCCGCCCCGATCATGCCGCGTGACTGCACCAGCATCATCGCCACACCCAGATCGGCCACATCGTTGGTCAGCACGTCCGGCGTATTCGTCACGCGGATGCCCCGCGCTTTGCAGGCGGCAAGGTCCACCGCATCATAGCCGACACCGTAGACGCTGATCACCTCCAGCTGCGGGCAGGCGGCGATCATCGCGGCATTGGCGCCCAATTCCCCCCGCGTCGCGATCCCGCTGATCTGCGGGCCGACCTCGGCCAGAAAGCCGGGCTTGTCAGCCGCCTCAAAATACCGATGCATGTGAAAGGCGGCATCCAGCGGCACCTGATCCCATTCCGGATAAGGGCCGACTTGCAGGATGTGGGGTTTGGTCATGGTCTATCCGATCGCGGCTTGACAGTGTATGTTAACGATAACATAAACAGGTGAAACCGCACTTGTCGAGTGCGAAGTGAAGGGGGGCGGAAGATGGGACACCGGCTTTTTGATCTGACGGGAAAGCGGGCGCTGATCACCGGATCGTCGCAGGGCATCGGCTTTGCCTTGGCCCAAGGGCTGGCCGAGGCTGGCGCGAAGGTGGTGCTGAACGGGCGCGATACGGCCAAGCTGGCCGCTGCGGCCGCAGGCATTCCGGGGGCCGATATCTTGGCCTTTGATGCGACAGATCATTCAGGCGTGCGGGCGGCGGTCGATGCCTACGAAGCATCGGGCAAGCCCATCGACATTCTGGTGAACAACGCAGGCATGCAGCATCGTGGCCCGCTGGAGGATTTCCCGGCTGAAGCCTTTGAGCGCCTGCTGCAGACCAACATCGCATCCGTTTTCCATGTGGGTCAGGCCGTTGCCCGCCACATGATTGCGCGTGGACAGGGCCGGATCATCAACATCGCCTCGGTCCAGACGGCGCTGGCCCGCCCCTCCATCGCGCCTTACACGGCGACGAAGGGGGCCGTGGGCAACCTGACCAAGGGCATGGCGACGGACTGGGCAAAGTATGGGCTGAACTGCAATGCCATCGCGCCCGGCTACTTTGACACACCGCTGAATGCGGCACTGGTGGCGGACCCGGCGTTTTCCGCATGGCTGGAAAAGCGCACCCCGGCAGGCCGTTGGGGCAAGGTTGAGGAATTGCAGGGCGCTTGCATCTTCCTTGCGTCAGACGCCGCAAGTTTCGTGAATGGGCACATCCTTTATGTGGATGGCGGCATCACGGCGTCGCTGTGACCTTGCGGGTGGTGGTCATGGGGGTTTCGGGTTGCGGCAAATCCTCGGTCGGGGAAGGGCTGGCCACGGCATTGGGCATTCCCTACCGCGATGGCGATGATCTGCACCCAGCCGCCAATGTGGAAAAGATGCGCGCGGGCGTGCCCCTGACCGATGAAGACCGTTGGCCCTGGCTGGACCGGGTGGCGCAGGTTCTGGCCAGCGAAGCACCGGTGATCGTCGGTTGTTCGGCCCTGCGCCGCGCCTATCGTGACCGGCTGCGCGCAGGCGCGGGCGGGCCTGTGCAGTTCGTGCATCTTGCAGGCAGCCGTGACCTGATCGCAGCCCGCATGGCGGCGCGCAAAGGGCACTACATGCCGCCCAGCCTGCTGGACAGCCAGTTCGCCGCGCTGGAACCCCCCGGCCCGGATGAGGCGCTGACCATCGACATCGACCGCCCTGTGCCTCAGATCATCCGTATCGCCACAGAAGGGATCACCCCATGACCGATACTGTCGCCCTGATCGGGGCAGGTGCCATGGGCGGCGCCATCGGCGCGCGGCTGGTGGCAACGGGCACCCCGCTGGTGGTCTTTGACCTTGACCCGGGCAAAGTGGCCCCGCTGGTTGCCCAAGGGGCGAGGGCCGCCACCTCTGCCGCCGATGCGGCGCGCGGCGCACGGGCGGTCATCTTGTCGCTGAACGCGGCCCATATTGTACGGGCCGCCGTCTTCGGCAAGGTGGGCGTGGCCGAAGGGGCCGCCCCCGGCACCCTGATCATCGACATGTCCTCGATCGACCCCGAGGCGACAAAGGCCCTTGCCGCCGATGCCACCGCGCGTGGCCTGAACTGGGTCGACAGCCCGCTGTCCGGCGGCATCCCCAAGGCCGCGACGGGAGAGTTGACCCTGATGCAGGGCGGCACGCCCGAAAATATTGCCGCCGCGCAAGCGATTCTTGCCAAGGTCGCCTCGAACCAGACGCGGATGGGCGGCCCCGGTGCGGGCCAGACAACCAAGCTGATCAATCAGGTCCTGTGCGGCCTTGGCTTTCTGGCCGTGGCCGAGGCGACCGCGCTGGCTGAAGCCGCTGGCGTGGATGCCGCGATGATCCCCACGGCCTTGCGCGGCGGGCGGGCCGACAGCGCCATCCTGCAGGAATACATGCCCCGCTTTGCCAGCCGCGACTACCGCCGCACGGGTCGCATCGACAACATGGTCAAGGACCTGAACGGTGCCGCCGATCTTGCCCGCGCGACCATGACCGCCATGCCCCTGACCGCCCTGTGTGCCGAGGTTCACCGGATGCTGACTGCCGCAGGCCTTGGCGGCGAAGATCAGGCAGCACTGATGGAATTCTTCAAACGCCCGCAAAAGGACCCTGCCCCATGATCACCCGATACGCCCTCTTCGAAGGCACCGTCCATCCCGGACAGACCAAGGCCTTCCGCGCCGCCGTCATGGCCGAGATGTTGCCCGTCTGGCGCCGCTTCCCGGGTGCCTTGGCGATCCATGTCACCTTCGGCGATGACCGCGATGCAGGTGCGCCCGAGTATCCCCTGATCCTTGCCATCGACTGGCCCGACCGCGCCACCGTGGATGCCTTCCTTGACCATCCCATCCGCATGGAGGGCCGCGCAGCCACCGAAGCGGTGCTGTCACGTTTCTTTACCGGTCGCATCCACCATCATATCACCACTGCAAACAGCTTTGCCCCGGTCTGACCGCCGCGAAAGGCTGGATTTCCGCCCTCGTTAACGATACCAAACCGCCATGAGCTCCGCCCGCAAAGCCCCCACGATGGCCGATGTTGCCCGCCTTGCGGGCGTTTCTCCAATGACGGTCAGCCGGGCCTTCAAGGCCGACAGTTCTGTCAGCGGGGCCACGCGTGATGCCATCCTGAAGGCGGCAGATGACCTGGGCTATGTGTTTGACAGCACGGCCTCAAGCTTGCGGTCACAAAGGACCGATTTCATCGCCGTCACCATCCCATCCATCAACAACGCCAACTTCGCCGAAACTGTGCGCGGCCTTTCCGAAGGCCTGAAACCGCGTGGGCTGCAGATCCTGCTGGGCTATACCGATTACGACATGGCCGAGGAAGAGCGTCTGATCGAGCAGTTTCTGCGCCGCCGCCCCGAGGCGATTGTCGTCACCGGTGGCCGCCACACCCCCCGCGCCCGCCGGATGCTGGAGAACGCCGGTATCCCGGTGATTGAAACCTGGGACCTGCCCGACAATCCCATTGGCCATGTCGTCGGCTTTTCAAATGCCAGCGCCGTACGCGGGATGGTAGACTATTTCGTAACCCATGGGCTGACACGCATCGCCTTTATCGGTGGCGATACAAGCCGCGATACGCGTGGTGCAGACCGCCGCACAGGCTTTATCGCTGCCATGCAGTCCCACGGGCTGGATGCCAACCGGCTGATTGCGGCAGGCGCTCCGCCCATCTCGATGCGGGAAGGGGCGCTGGCGATGGGACGCCTGCTTGAAACCCTGCCTGATACCCAAGCCGTGATCTGCGTGTCTGACCTTTCCGCCTTTGGTGCCCTGACCGAATGCCAGCGGCGCGAAGTCAGCGTGCCAGACCGCATGTGGATTGCCGGCTTTGGCGATTACGAGATTGCTGAAATTGCCGTGCCAGCCCTGACCACGATCAACCCGTTTCCCAGTGTTATTGGCGCACGTACCGCGGCACTGATCCTGGCTGTGCTGGATGGCCAACAGGAAACCGCCGCCCACATTGGCATTGCGCCGCAATTGCTGGTCCGGCAGTCCACCGGCTGACAGCACCGCATGCCCGCCTGTGGCAGGTCACGCGGGTGGCGGCAGCAAAGGGCAAGGTCACGCCTTAGAACCATTCCAAACCTTGACACTTGGCCCCTGCAGGCGCATATCCGACCATAACAGTCGGAGATACCCCATGTTCATCCAGACCGAATCCACGCCGAACCCCGCTACGCTGAAATTCCTGCCCGGTCAGACCGTTCTGGAACTTGGCACAGCCGATTTCCCGAATGCCGAAGCGGCCGCGAAAAGCCCGCTGGCACGGCGTATCTTTGCAGTGCCGGGTGTGACTGGCGTATTCTTTGGCACTGACTTCGTAACGGTCACCAAAGCGGATACCACCCAGTGGGATCATCTGAAGCCAGGTGTTCTGGGCGCGGTGATGGAGCATTACCAGTCAGGTGCCGCCGTGATGGAGGGTGAAGCCTCGGGCGGTGGTCATGCGGCGCATACCGGCGAAGACGGCGATATCGTGCGCCAGATCAAGGAACTGCTGGATACACGCGTGCGCCCGGCCGTGGCACAGGATGGTGGCGATATCACCTTTCACGGTTTCGACCGTGGGGTCGTCTATCTGCACATGCAGGGCGCCTGCGCGGGCTGTCCTTCCAGCACGCTGACGCTGAAGATGGGCATCGAAAACCTGTTGCGCCACTATATCCCAGAAGTGCTGGAAGTGCGCCCGGTTGCCGCCTGAAACGCTGATACTGGCGTTTGACACATCGGCGGCGTATTGCGCCGCCGCTTTGCTATGTGACGGGCGCATTATCGCAGATGCGCTGACGCCCATGGAAAAGGGCCAGTCCGAGGCCCTGTTGCCCATGCTGGAACAGGTGCTTTTGCCATACACATGGGCAAACCTGACGGCCATTGCCGTGGGCACAGGTCCGGGCAACTTTACCGGGGTGCGGATCGCAGTATCCTTGGCGCGCGGCCTTACCATGGGGCTGAACATCCCCGCCATTGGCGTCACCCGGCTTGAGGCGTTGGCCCATGGCCTGCCCCGCCCGATCACCGTGATCGAGGATGCGCGCCGGGGGGCGATTTATCTGCAGGGCTTTGGCACCCCGGATGAAACGGCCAGATTGCTGGACCTGTCAGATTTGACTGCAGCCTGCGAAACCACCCTTGCAACAGGCAGTGCCGCCCCCAACCCTGTTGCTCCGGCCATGCCCCTGACCCATGCCATCGCCCATATCGCGGCAAGCCGCCTTGGTACGGCTACCCCGCGCCCCGCCCCCTTTTACCTGCGTGGCGCAGATGCGGCCCCTCCCTCTGACCCACCGCCCACAATTCTGCCATGACAGCGCAGGACATGGCCGCCTTGCATGCCTTGTGCTTCCGTCAGCCCCCGCCATGGACTGTGGCCAGCTTTGCTGCCCTTTCCTCTGATCCCTTGTGCTTTATACTGAATGATGCCGACAGCCTGCTGGTCGGTCGCGTTGTCGCTGGCGAGGCCGAACTGCTGACCCTAGCCGTTGCCCCGCAAAACCGCCGTCGCGGCCTAGGTGCGCGTCTGGTGGGCAGGTTCATCTATCAGGCCCGCCTGCGCGCAGCCACTCAGGCGTTTCTCGAAGTGGCCGCCGACAACGCCCCTGCCATCGCCCTGTATACCGCCGCCGGGTTCAGCCACGCGGGCCTGCGCAAGGCCTATTACTGCGCGCCCGGCCTGATGCCGGTTGATGCCATCATCATGACCCGTGCCCTTGATCAGGCCGTTCCGCCCATTTCCTGATCGGAAAGTCAAAATTCCGCGCACGCCTTCCGCCCGGTCACGCAAATAGGTGTTGACCACCCCCACGCCTTCGGCCCTAACTTCGCCCATCCCCCGGGCCGGTTGCCGAATCCTGCAGCCACCATCGGGGTGACAGAAAACATAACCTGGGAGAGATACATGACCCTGATGAAACACCTGATGGGCGCAAGCGCGCTGCTGGCCCTGACCGCCGGTGTGGCCGCTGCCGAGCCTGCCATCATCTTCGACCTTGGCGGCAAGTTCGACAAATCCTTCAATGAGGCTGCATTCAACGGTGCCACCCGCTGGGCCACCGAAACGGGCGGCACGTTCAAGGAACTGGAAATGCAGTCCGAAGCACAGCGCGAACAGGCCCTGCGCCAGCTGGCAGAATCGGGTGCCAACCCGGTTGTCATGACGGGCTTTGCCTTTGGTGATGTGCTCAACACTGTCGCCCCTGATTTCCCCGATACCAAGTTTGCCATCATCGACATGGTCGTGGAACAGCCCAACGTGAAATCCGTCGTGTTCACCGAGCATGAGGGTTCCTATCTGGTCGGCATGATGGCTGGCCTTGCCTCCAAAACCGGCACCGTCGGTTTCATCGGCGGCATGGACATTCCGCTGATCCGCCGTTTCGGCTGCGGCTATGCACAGGGCGTGCTGGCGGCTAACCCCGATGCCAAGGTCGTGCTGAACATGACAGGCACCACGCCTGCCGCATGGAATGACCCGGTAAAAGGTGCCGAGCTGACCAAGGCGCAGAAATCCCAGGGCGCGGACGTGATCTTTGCTGCGGCTGGCGGCACGGGCGTGGGCGTTCTGCAGACGGCAGCTGACGAAGGCATCCTGTCGATCGGCGTGGACAGCAACCAGAACTACCTGCACCCCGGTTCGGTGCTGACCTCGATGCTCAAGCGCGTGGACAACGCTGTTTATGAAGCCTTCAAGGAAGGCGAAGCAATGACCGCTGGCATCAACGTCCTGTCCCTGGCCAATGATGGCGTGGGCTATGCGATGGACGAAAACAACGCAGCCCTCGTGACCCCGGAAATGCAGGCTGCGGTTGATGCAGCAGCAGCCAAGATCAAGTCGGGCGAGCTGGTCGTGCATGACTACATGTCCGACAACACCTGCCCGGCGGCCACGTTCTGATCGGCTGACAAGCCTGAACCAAAGGGGCCGCGCAACGCAATTTGCGCGGCCCTTCCAATAGCCCAACTGGCACAAAGACCAGCGGCTATGATCAACGGGGGCCACTGTGGATACAACCTACGCCATTGAACTGAAAGGCATATCCAAATCCTTCGGCCCCGTGCAGGCCAACAAGGACATTGATATCGCCGTGCCCCGTGGCACCATCCACGGCATCATCGGTGAAAACGGTGCCGGCAAATCCACGCTGATGAGCATCCTTTACGGTTTCTACAAAGCCGATGCCGGTGAGATTATCATTGGCGGCAAGCCCACCCCCATCCCTGATAGTCAAAGCGCCATCCGTGCAGGCATCGGCATGGTGTTTCAGCATTTCAAACTGGTGCAGAACTTTACCGTATTGGAAAACATCGTGCTGGGGGCCGAGGATGGCCCGATGCTGAATACCTCGCTGTCCAAGGCCCGCCGCGTGCTGGCCGACCTTGCGCGCGAATACGAACTGGACGTTGATCCCGATGCGCTGATCGAGGATCTGTCCGTAGGCCACCAGCAGCGCGTCGAAATCCTGAAAGCCTTGTATCGGCAGGCTGATATCCTGATCCTTGATGAACCGACCGGCGTGCTGACGCCATCGGAAGCAGACCATCTGTTCCGTATTCTGAAAGGGCTGAAGGCGCAGGGCAAGACGATCATCGTGATCACCCACAAACTGCGCGAGATCATGGAGAATACCGATAACGTATCGGTCATGCGGCGCGGCACGATGGTGGGGCATGTGAAAACGGCAGAAACATCGCCCGAGGCGCTGGCCGAACTGATGGTGGGTCGCAAGGTGCTGCTGGAGGTGGACAAGAAACCTGCCACACCGGGCGAGGTGGTGCTGCAGGTGGAAAACCTGCGCGTGGTCGATGAGGCCGGGGTGGTACGCCTGAAGGGCGTCAGCTTTGATATCCGCAAGGGCGAAATTCTGGGCATCGCAGGCGTGGCAGGCAATGGCCAGTCCGAACTGCTGGCGGCCTTGGGCGGCATTCAGGCGGCCACGGGCGCGGTCACCTTTGAAGGCCAGCCGCTGGCTCTGTCCGGCCCCGGTGCCGATGGCCGCACCCGTCGCAACGTAGGCATCGGCCATATCCCTGAGGATCGCCAGACGCTTGGCCTGATCATGGATTTCATGGCGTGGGAGAATATGGCCTTTGGCTATCACAATGATGCCAAATACCAGAACAACCCGCTGACCATGAACAACGCCGCCATCCGCAAGGATACCGAGGAGAAAATGGCTGCTTACGACGTGCGCCCCCCCATCGCGACCCTGCCCGCCAAAAGCTTTTCCGGCGGCAATCAGCAAAAGATCGTGGTGGCGCGCGAGATTGAGGCCGACCCCGACCTTTTGCTGATCGGCCAGCCCACACGCGGCGTGGATATCGGCGCGATTGAATACATCCACAAGGAAATCATTGCGCTGCGTGATGCGGGCAAGGCCATTCTGCTGGTCAGCGTGGAACTGGATGAAATCATGTCCCTGTCTGACCGCATCGCCGTGATGTTCGATGGCCAGATCATGGGTTTCAAGGACCCGGCGCAGACCAACGAACGCGAACTCGGCCTGCTGATGGCAGGCATTGTGGAAAAAGGGGCAGCGGCATGACCAAACTTCCCACATGGGCCGATGTGCTGCTGGTGCCCTTCATCAGCCTGTTCCTTGCCGCCATCTGTGCGGCCATTGTTCTGCTCGCCATCGGCCAAAGCCCATGGGAGGCGCTGACCGTCATGGTCAATGGCGCGCTTGGGTCGGCCTATGGCTGGGGCTATACGCTGTATTACGCGACCAGCTTTATCTTTACCGGCCTTGCCGTGATGATCGCGTTTCACGGCGGTTTGTTCAACATCGGCGGCGAAGGGCAGGCTCAGCTTGGCGGCCTTGGCGTCGCCCTTGTCTGCCTTTTCATCCCATGGCCGCATTGGACGCTGGCGCTGGCAGGCGCCATGATCGGCGCGATGATGTTTGGTGCCGCATGGGCCGCGATCCCCGCCTATCTGCAGGCCAAACGCGGCAGCCATATCGTGATCACCACGATCATGTTCAACTACATTGCCGCCGCCCTGCTGATCTACCTGCTGGTCAATATCCTGCGCCCCGATGGCAGCATGGACCCGGCCTCGGCCAGGTTCCCAGAAACCGTGGCCCTGCCGCAGTTTCAGGATATGCCCATCATCCAGAACCTGTTCCTGCGCTATGATGATGCCGGGGCCATCCGTCTGAACGCCGAAGGCCTGCCGATGTATCAGCGCGTGCCCGCCAACGTGACCTTCTTCATCGCCATCGCCTGCTGCTTTGCCGTCTGGCGGCTGATGTGGCACACACGGCTTGGCTATGAAATCCGCGCCTTTGGCAAGCAGGAAAAGGCCGCGAATTACGCAGGCATCTCATCCTTCAAGATCATCATGATCGCCATGATGATGTCGGGTGCCATGTCAGGCCTGATGGCCATCAACAACGTCATGGGGCAGGCTGAAAAGCTGCTGCAAAACTCGGCCGAAGGTGCCGGCTTCATCGGCATTGCCGTGGCACTCATGGGCCGCAATCACCCGCTTGGCATCCTTGTTGCCGCTATCCTGTTCGGTTTCCTGTATCAGGGCGGTGCGTCACTGGGCCTTGAAACCACGATTCCGATTGAGTTGCGCACCGTGTTGCAGGGCCTTGTGATCCTGTTCACAGGTGCTTTGGACATGATGGTGCGCATGATGCTCGGCTGGTTCTTCAAACCCCGATCACCCATCGCCAAGGGGGCCGCAGCATGAGCTACGATACCCTTCTCCAGATCCTCGATTCAACCATCCGCCTTGGCATTCCCTTGCTGCTGGCCTGCCTTGCCGGGCTTTATTCCGAACGCGCGGGCATCTTTGACATTGGCCTTGAAGGCAAGATGCTGATGGCCGCCATGTCCTCGGCCACCGTCGCAGCCCTGACGGGCTCTGTCTGGATCGGCCTGTGTGCGGGTATCGCAGGCTCGCTTCTGTTCGCCCTTGTCCATGGCGTGGCCTCCATCACCTTCCGTGGCAATCAGCTTATCGCAGGCGTCGCGCTCAATTTCGTTGCCTCCGGCATCACCGTGCTGATCGCACAAAGCATCTTTGGCCAGGGCGGGCGCACCGCCCCTCTGGAAGGCGACGCCCGTTTCCTGCCCATCAACCTGCCGGGGGCCGAGGCCCTGTCCGGCATCCCAATCCTTGGCCCGCTTTATGCCGAGGTCATCTCTGGCCATTCCGCCCTTGTCTATGTCGCCTTCGCCCTTGTCCCCCTCACATGGTTTGTCCTTTATCGCACCCGCTATGGCCTGCGCCTGCGCGCCGTGGGTGAAAACCCCGCTTCGGTTGATACCGCTGGCGTCTCCGTCACCCAACTGCGCTATTCCGCCGTCCTGATCACTGGCGTTCTCTGCGGCCTCGCGGGTGCCTATCTTGCCTGCGGCCTGCAAGCAGGCTTTGGCCGCGAGATGACAGCCGGGCGCGGCTATATCGCCCTTGCCGCACTCATCTTCGCCAAATGGCGCCCCTGGCACGCGCTTTACGCCTGCATGCTCTTCGGCTTCTTCCAGGCCCTCGCCCTGCGCCCCGATGTGGTCGAGGCTGTCGTGCAGACCAAGGTCCCTGTCCCCTTGCTTGACGCCCTGCCCTATATCCTCACCGTCATCGTCCTTGCAGGCCTTGTCGGCCGCGCCATCCCGCCACGCGCGGGCGGCGAGCCCTACGTCAAGGAACGATGACGCCACTGTCTCATTTTTGGTCCAAAAATATCCTACGGGGGGTCCGGGGGGTGTGAACCCCCCCGGTCCGCCATCAGCGCGAAGCGAAACCCATGTCCCTCATTTCCCTCATCCAATCCCGCGCAGGTAGCGACCCCGTCCGCCTTGGCCTTGTCCTCGGCTCTGGCCTTGGCCATCTCACCGATGCTGTTGATGGCATTGCCATTCCCTATTCCGATCTGCCCGGTTTTCCCCATGCCGGGGTTTCCGGCCACAACCCCGTTCTGAAAATCGGCATGCTTGAAGGCCAGCGCATCGCCGTCTTTGGCGGCCGCGCGCATTACTACGAAACCGGCAACCCTGCCGTCATGCGCCTGCCCCTCGAAACACTGCGCGGCCTTGGCGCAGACAGCCTGATCCTGACCAATGCCGCAGGCTCGCTCAACCCCGCCCACCAACCCGGTGATCTGATGCTGCTGTCCGATCACATCAACTTTTCCGGCCTCAACCCCCTTATCGGCGAGGCCACCGATGCCCGCTTTGTCCCCATGACCGCCGCCCATGACCCCGCACTGCGCGCAGGGCTCTTGGCCGCCGCCAAGGCCACGGCTACGCCCATCGGCGAAGGCGTCTATGCCTGGTACTCTGGCCCCTCGTTCGAAACCCCCGCCGAAATCCGTGCGATCCAGCGCCTTGGTGCCGATGCCGTCGGCATGTCGACCGTGCCCGAGGTGATCCTTGCGCGCTTTCTGGGACTGCGCGTGGCTGCTGTCTCAACCATCACCAACATGGGCGCGGGCCTGAGTTCCGAAAACATCAGCCATGCCCATACCAAGGCGATGGCCCCCCTCGGTGCCGCCAAGTTCGAAACCATCCTGCGCCGTTTCCTGCGCGATCTTGCCTGAGCTGCAGCCTTGACGGGTGCGCTCATCCATCCCAGACGGTCTGTCTTCGCTGTGCCGCACGAAGAAAGCCGCCAAGGCTTGATGAGTGCGGGGGTTCCAGTGGGGGCCGCCACGCCCCACAACTGCGACAAATCTGGAACGATCACGGTCTAATTCTGGCGCTATGCAAACGCAGCATTCCCGGTGTTTGACTTGACCACCCAATCGGCGCAAGCCTATGGAAAAACACACGTCCCCAGGCAAGGCCTATGCAGCTTTACCTCCCCATCGCCGAGGTATCGGTCAACGCCTTTCTGTTGCTGGGCATCGGTGGAGTTGTGGGCTTTCTCTCTGGCATGTTTGGCGTGGGTGGCGGGTTCCTGATCACGCCGCTGTTGTTCTTCTTTGGCATCCCCCCCGCCGTTGCTGTTGCCACCGGTGCCAATCAGGTTGTCGCATCTTCCGTTTCCGGCGTGCTTGCCCAGATGCGCCGCAAGGCCGTGGACTTTCACATGGGCAGCGTGCTGCTGGCGGGCGGGCTGGTTGGGTCGGGCTTTGGCATATGGGTGTTTTCCATGCTGACCCGGCTGGGCCAGATCGACCTGTTCGTGCAGCTCTCCTATGTGCTGTTTCTGGGCTTGATCGGCGCAATGATGCTGAATGAAAGTGTGCGCAGCCTGCTGCGTGCCCGTGGCAATGCGCCCGTGCGCCGTGCACGCGTGCATACATGGGTGCACCGCCTGCCCTTCAAGATGAAATTCCGCGCCTCCGGCCTGTACATCTCGGTTCTGCCCCCTGTCATGGTGGGCGCGCTGGTTGGCTTTCTGGCCGCCATCATGGGCGTTGGCGGCGGGTTCATCATGGTGCCTGCCATGATCTACCTGCTGGGCATGCCGACCAAGGTGGTCGTCGGCACATCACTGTTTCAGATCATCTTTGTCACGGCCTTTACCACCATCATGCATGCCGTCACAAACCAGACCGTCGACATGTTGCTGGCGCTTGTGCTGATCATTGGCGGCGTTATCGGCGCGCAACTGGGCACCCGCGTCGGCGTGCGCCTCAAGGCCGAACAGTTGCGCATCCTTCTGGCCTTGATCGTGCTGGCCGTGGCCATCAAGATCGCCCTTGACCTGCTCATCATGCCGTCCGAACTCTATTCCATATCGCATGGTCGCCTGCCATGACCTTTGTCTTGCGCACCGCCCTGATATGCCTTGCCCTGCTGACGACCCCAGCACGCGCCGAAACCATTGTGGCTGGCCTGTCACAGAACAGCGTGTCCATCACCACCAATTTTGATGGCTCTGAAATCCTGATCTACGGCGCGGTCAAGCGTGATGCCCCCAACACCGCCAGCAAACCACTGGAGGTGATCATCACCGTCGAAGGGCCATCCCTGCCAATGACGATCCGCTTGAAAGACAAGCGCGCAGGCATCTGGGTGAATACTGGTGCCGTCACGGTCGACAGCGCCCCCACCTTTTACGCCGTTGCCACCACCGGCCCCCTGTCACAGGTGCTGAAAGATACTGACAACCTGCGTCACCGCATCACCATTCCTCGCGTGATCCGGGCCATCGGCATCACTGGCGAGGCCGAGAATGCAGCCGATTACGTGCAGGCCTTCTTGCGGCTGCAGGATGACGCGGGAATCTACCGTGTGGATCAGGGCGCAGTGGAACTGCTGGAAGACACGCTGTTTCGCACGGATGTTTCCTTGCCTGCCAATCTGACCGATGGTGAATACCGCGTGCGGATTTTCCTCACGCGCGATGGCCGTGTCGTCGATCATCAGGAACGCGTGATTGGCGTGCACAAGGCAGGCATGGAACGGTTCCTGTTCAATCTCGCGCAGGAACGCCCCTTGTTGTCAGGCCTCATGTCCGTGCTCATGGCCGTGATCGCGGGCTGGGCCGCCAGTGCCGCCTTCCGCCTGATCCGGTCCTGATCACGCGGCCAATGCCACACCCAGTCCTTCCGCGCATCACGTTTTTGCCACCATCCTTTGGGATAGGACAAGCGTCACAACGCAATGGTCCCCATGATCCGCTTCCTCGTCCTTCTGGTCGCGCTTTTCACCCTTACCGCCTGTGAGGACAGCCATGAATGGCACCAGAAGCTGACCCTTGCCATTGAAACCCCCACAGGCCCCGTCACCGCCAGCACCGTGCAGGCCATCCGCTGGAACGGGCTTTCTGGCGCGGCGCGCGAGGCCGTGTCGAGCTTGCAAGGCAGTGCCGGTGGTTTCAAATACACCGGTGAGGCGGCGGTGATCGAGCTTGCCCCCGGCCGCTACCTGTTCGCCCTGCTGCGCGGCACCGGTGGCTTTGTCGGCAATCCCGGCGAAAACCTCGCCTATGCGCTGCTGGAACAGCGCAACCAAGGCGGCTATGTCGGCACGCCCGAAACCATCGCCCTTGTGCGTAACCTTGCCCCCGGCCAGCCCCTGCCTTTGCCACCTAACGCCTGGCCGATGCTGGTCACCTTCGCCGATATCACCGACCCCGCCAGCGTGCAGCGCGTTGACCCGCGCGATCTGGATGCCGCCTTCGGTTGCGCGCGCGAACCTGCGGGGCTGGTTCTGCCATGGCGCGCGGCGGGGCAGGTCTATGAGGCATGGTTGCACGACGAGGTTCCACGCCGGGCGATCAGCGAGGCTTCGGCAATGGCCGGGGTGACCGGCGCAGCGGCGGCAGCGCTTGAGGAGCGATACCGTATCATGGGCAATTGGGTTAGGGTCGACAACGAGGACGAACGCTTCGCGGAGCTGGAACAGCCCTAGACGCGCGAAGAGATGGTCGCCTGGGACCGGGCCTACAACACGCTGCGCGATGAACTGCCCGCGCTGATCGCCACGCCAGAGGCCACTGCCGCCGCATGGGGTGGGCAGTGCCACCGGCTGACGGGGGTGACAGTGGAAGTAACGGAGGAGCCGGTGACGGAGGGGTGGTGCGGGGGATGTCGGGGTGGATCATCGCCCATAACGACTGGATTAGGCCCGCCAAATTTGGCTCAACAGCCATGGAGCCCTTAACGGTTCAAGACCTCAGTGCGCTAGATTTCATCGACGGCGACCAGTGGGCAAAAATGCGAATAGAGCAAGGTCTACAATGACACTTTCACCGGATCTTATGCTCGCCATCCGTGCAATGGATTCCTATAGCCCCCGCCACGACACAGGTTTCGCTACCAACGGCCCCACGGAAACGCTTGGTTAAGCCAATCCCCTATCCAGCCGCCTTGCGCGCCAGTGCCGGGTAGGCCAGCGCCATCGTCACGCCCCGCGTGGCGTTCAGCACCATCAGCGCGGCCCACAGGCCATGGTTGCCAAGGACCGGCACCAGCGCTGCCAGCGCCAGAACATACAGCGCGACCGATATTGCCATTGTCCGCAGCATCAGCCCCGTCAGCGTTGCCCCGATAAAAATCCCGTCATAGATCCAGCTTGCCACCCCGATCAGCGGCGCTACCCACAGCCATGGCAGATAGGCCCGCGCCTCGGCCCGCACCTCGGGCGATGTGGTCATAAGATCAATGATCGCAGGTCCACCCAGCGCAAAGCCAAGGCTCAGCACCCCTGCGCCCACAAAGCCCCATTGCATGGTCAACCGGCTGGCACTCCGCGCATCTGCCACGGCACGTGCACCCACCGCCTGCCCCACCAGCCCTTCGGCGGCAAAGGCGAAGCCATCCAAGGCATAGGCCGTGATTGACAGAAACTGCAGCAGCACCTGATTGGCCGCCAGCGTCACATCACCAAACCGCGCGCCCAGAAACAGGAATGTCGTGAAGCTTAGTTGCAGCATCACCGACCGCAGCATGATATCCCGGTTCACCCGGAACATCTCCAGCAAGGCCACCCGGTCTGCCACCTGCGCCCATGCTGCCCGCAGCACCGGCCCAAACGCATCGCGGCACAGCCACAGGCCAAAACCTAAGCCCGACCATTCCGCAATCAGCGTCGCCACCGCCACCCCCGGCACGCCCCAGCCAAGGCCCAGTACGAACCACACATCCAGCCCGATGTTCAGCCCGTTGATCAGCAGTTGTAACACCAGCACGCCGCGCGTGCGCTCCAGCGCAATCAGCCAGCCAGTGATGGCATAAAGCGCAATCGTTGCCGGTGCCCCCCAGATGCGGATGGCAAGGTATTGCCGCATCAGCGCTTCCACATCGGCACTTGCAGGTGCCACGCGGAAGGCCGCCCAGAACAAGGCACCTTGCGCCGCAATCAGCACCATCCCTGCCACGCCTGCAACCATCAGCGCCCGCAGCAAGATGGCGCTGCGTTCCGGCATGTCGCCCGCGCCCTGCGCCTGCGCCGCAAGGCCCGACGTGCCCATGCGCAGAAAGCCGAAAATCCAGTAGACCGTGGCCAGCACAATAGCCCCCAGCCCCACCGCCCCAATGGGTGCGGCAAGTCCCATCTGCCCCACGACGCCCGTATCCACCGCACCCAGCAAGGGCACCGTGGCATTCGACAGCACGATCGGCAGGGCGATTTTCAGGACGCGGCCATGGGTCAGACTGCTCACCTGTCGCTCCTCGGCAGTGCAAACAACGCGTAGGGTGCGCTACAGCGCACCTCCCCTAGAAAGACCCGCAACCAAGGTGCGCTGTAGCGCACCCTACGCACTCCATCAACGCATTGCTAAGCCATTAATCCCAAGCGCATCGCCTCAGGCAACCGGCATCAGGAAATGCCCCGTGGCCTGCGCAAACAGGCGCGACCGGTTGTCCTGCCACGCCTCCACATGCACGCTTGCATAGCGCCGGCCTGACCGGTTCACCCGTGCCCGTGCATAGGCATCGCGCGGCAGGCCCGACCGCAGATAATCCACGCTGAAATCAATCGTCTTGGGCAGGCGCGGCAATGTCGCACCTGTCCCCGCCTCCATCCCTTCCCACAGGATAGACCAGCTCAGCTCGACCATCGCCGCCAGTTCCAGAAACGCCGCCACCGCCCCACCATGCAGCGCCGGCAAGGTCGGGTTGCCGATCAGTGCATCCGCATAGGGCAGCACCGCCGTCAGCTCATCCCCCCGCCGGTCAAAGCGGATGCCCAGAAAGCCCGCGTAGGGGATGCCGTCCACCAGCCCCCGCAGCGCCGCATCGCGCCGGTCCTTGATCACCTGCACTGGTTCGGGCGCTGCGCGCATCACAAATCTCCCTTGCGGGTGATGGCAAAGGCCCCACTCGCCGTTGCAACCGGGTGCGCCGTATCATCATCCACCGCCACCGCCCGCACGAACGCCACATGCCGCGTCATGTGAAAACATTCCGCCCGGGCCGAAATGCGTTGCCCCGGCGTCGCCCCGCGCATGTAATCAATCCGCAAATCCAGCGTCGCCGTGCTGATCCCTGCCTCTGCATGGCTCATCACCGCCGCACCCGCTGCCGTATCCATAAGCGCAGACACGACACCCCCATGCATCACCCCCGTCGCCGGATCCCCAATGAACCGCGCATCATAGGGCATCGAAATCACCGCCAGCCCCGCCCCCAGATCATCAAGCGACATGCCCAGTGCGGCACTATGCGGCAGGGCCGAAATGAACTGTCTCGCGGTCTCGGTGCGCTGTGTCATGCTGCCCTTATTCCCTCTTTGACCAGCCATCGCAAGCCACTGCCCCCGTTCTTGCCCCGCGTCACCCAGCACTGTTGCAACGGGCCGCCACTGCGCGCTAAGCTGCCCCTCGTGGAGGAATGCCGATGTCTGAAACCCGCCTGTCCTTCAAGGAAATGTGTGCACAGTTCGATGTGACACCCCGCACCCTGCGCTATTACGAATACATCGAACTGCTCGCCCCGGAAAAAGACGGCCGCGCCCGCTGGTACACCGCGCGCGAAGTGGCGCGCATGAAGCTGATCCTGCGTGGCCGCCGCTTTGGCTTTAGTCTGGAAGAGATCCGCCAATGGCTGCTGATGTATCAGCAGAAAGGCACCAAGCCCCAATTGCACAGTTTTGTCGAACTGGCAGACCGCCAGCTGGCCGTTCTGGAAGATCAGCGCAAGCAACTTGATGCCACGATCACCGAATTGCGCAGCCTGCGCGATGAGTCGGCCAAGGCTGCCGAATAGGCCATTTTCACTGCTTAAAGCGCTTTGGGTGGGAAAAAACCGCCATTTTCCCCTAAACTAAATTACCCAAAGTAAAGGCGTTTTGACATGACCTTTCGTCAACCGCCAAGTGACGCAACGTATCACTTACGTAAACCTGTTTCCCCCTAGTAGGAATGTGGAAACCCGCCCATGTGCACCGCGCTTTCCAACCCCAAGCGTGAGTGCAACCATGAACACGAACGACACAATGACGATCCGCGAAATGTGCGAGGCTTTTGACGTCACCCCCCGCACACTTCGTTTCTACGAGGCCAAGGAACTGCTGTCCCCGATCCGGATTGGCACGCGCCGCCTGTTTACCAAGGCAGACCGCGCCCGCCTGACCCTGATCCTGCGCGGCAAGCGCTTTGGTTTCAGCCTTGAAGATATCCGGCAACTGCTGGGCATGTATGACCGTAACGGATCAAACGCCGCCCAGTTGAAAAAGACGCTGGAACTCGGACAGGACCGCCTGACGCAGATGGAACAACAGCGCGCCGAACTGGACGTTGCCATCAACGAGTTGAAAGACCAGATCGCCCTGACGGCAGAAATGCTTAAGGGTAACCGCAACGCCGCCTAAAGAGGTTTCGCCATGCCCAGCTACACCGCCCCCCTGAAAGACATGCAATTCGTTCTGCACAATGTGCTGAACATCACGGGGGCCGATGTGCCGGGCTACGCCGACCTTGACGCTGGCTTTACCAGCGCTGTGCTGGAAGAAGCGGGCAAGATCGCGCGTGATGTGCTGGCCCCCCTGAATGCCGTGGGCGACCGCGAGGGGTGCCATCTGGAAAACGGCGTTGTGCGCACACCAAAGGGTTTTGACGCGGCCTTCCGCGCCATGAAAGAGGGCGGCTGGACCGCCCTTGACTGTGACCCGGAATATGGCGGCCAGGGCATGCCTTACCTTATGGGTACCGCCGTGGGCGAGATGTTCGTCTCGGCCAACATGGCCTTCAACATGTATCAGGGCCTGACGCATGGTGCCTATTCGGCGATCCATGTGCATGGCACGGCAGACCAGAAGGCCACCTACCTGCCCAAGATGGTGTCGTGCGACTGGACCGGAACCATGAACCTGACCGAGCCGCATTGCGGCACGGACCTTGGCCTGATGCGCACCAAGGCCGAACCGCAGGCCGATGGCAGCTACAAGATCACCGGGCAGAAGATTTTCATTTCCGCCGGTGAACATGATCTGGCCGAAAACATCATCCATCTGGTGCTGGCCAAAGCACCGGGCGGGGGTGAAGGGACGAAGGGCATTTCGCTGTTCATCGTACCAAAGTTTCTGGTCAATGCCGATGGTTCCTTGGGCAACCGCAACGCGGTGAGCGTGGGCAAGATCGAAGAGAAGATGGGCATCCACGGCAATGCCACCTGTGTGATGAACTATGACGGGGCCACCGGCTGGCTGCTGGGTGATCTGCACAAGGGCATGCGCGCCATGTTCACCATGATGAACGAAGCGCGCCTTGGCGTGGGCCTGCAGGGCTATGCGCAGGCCGAAGCCGCCTATCAGAACGCGCTGGC
>JBJOQW010000042.1:0-39037 GCA_046049665.1 Pseudomonadota bacterium
TGGCCATTCCCGTTCTGGCCATTGCTGCCATAGCCCTGCCCTTGGCCGGGCTGGCCGTTGTACTGCCCCTGCCGCGCTTCTTGTTCAGCGGCCATTTCGCGCTGCGCTTCGGCCAGCATCCGCATGTAATGTTCGGCATGCTGGTTGAAATTCTCGGCGGCAACACGGTCATTCGACAGTTGCGCGTCGCGCGCAAGGAACTGGTATTTCTCGATGATCTGCTGTGGCGTGCCACGCACCTTGCCTTCGGGGCCGGAACTATCAAACACGCGGTTGATGATATTGCCGAGGGTACGCGGGCGGTTCGCCTTGGAGCGCGAGCGAGACTTGGAAGAGCGCATCTTGTCCTTTGATCCAGAAATTCTGGCTTTGACCGGGCGCCTTCGCCGTTGTGGCGGAAGTGAATGGCGCGGGGGTTTCGGGCATTGCGGCAAAATGGGGGAAATGAACCCTGCCCTTTGCGCAGTTAGGGTTAAGCATAGGGCAAGCGGGCTGACAAGCCGATTCTGCGAAAGATGCGAAGGATTGCTGTGGAAATCAGGGCTTTTCAGCGCAGATCACACGATTGCGTCCATCAAGGTCTGGAAGAACACGTATGTTCTGAAACCCGGCCTGCCGCAAAAGCGCAGATACGGCCGGAGCCTGCGTCGGGCCGATTTCCAGCAGGATGCGCCCGCCTGTCAGCAGGCGCGCAGGTGCCGCCTTGGCGATCTGGCGGTAGGCATCAAGCCCGTCACCGCCGGGGGTCAGGGCAAGATGCGGGTCCCAAAGCCGCACATCGGGCGCGAGGTCAGGCATTTCGTCGGCCGCGATATAGGGCGGGTTTGACACGATCAGATCAAAGCGACCGTCAATGGCGCTGAACCAGTCTGACTGCAACAGCTGCACGCGCGCTGTCAGCTGCAGCCTTTGCGCGTTGGCCTTGGCCACGGCCAGCGCATCTGCTGAAACATCAGTGCCCGTGCCATGCGCCATCGGCATGTCGGCAAGGCAGGACAGCAGGATGCAGCCGGTGCCGGTGCCAAGGTCAAGCATCTTGGCGAAGGGACGCCGCAGGGCTTCGGCCACCAGCACCTCGGTATCGGGGCGCGGGTCAAGCGTGGCGTCGGTAACGTGGAAGTCGTGTTTCCAGAAAGCGCGCTGCCCGATGATCTTTGACACCGGGCGATGGGCCGCGCGTTGCACGATCAGGGCGTCAAATGCCCCGGCTTGCTGTGGATCCAGCGCTGTATCCAGCCTCAGGGCAATCTGATGGGGCTGCAGGGCCAGGGCGTGGGCGGCAAGTTTGCGGGCATCACCTGCGGGGTCGTCAACGCCGGCCTTGGCCAGTTGGGCCACGGCGGCAGACAGGGCCTGTTGCAGGGTCATCCTTCCATCTCGGCCAGCTTTTCGGCCTGATCATGGGCGACCAGCGCATCAATCACCTCGGTCAGATCGCCCGCCATGATCTGCTGCAGGGCATAGAGCGTCAGGTTGATGCGGTGGTCGGTCATGCGCCCTTGCGGAAAGTTGTAGGTGCGGATGCGTTCGGACCGGTCACCACTGCCGATCTGGCTTTTGCGTTCGGCGGCACGGGCATCGGCCATGCGCGAACGCTCCATTTCAAACAGACGCGCGCGCAGGACCTGCATCGCCAGTTCCTTATTGCGGTGCTGCGATTTCTGGGCCGAGGTGACGATGATGCCCGTGGGCAGGTGGGTGATGCGCACGGCTGAATCCGTGGTGTTGACGTGCTGCCCCCCTGCCCCCGAAGCGCGCATGGTATCAATGCGGATGTCCGAGGCCGGGATGTGCAGATCAACTTCTTCCGCCTCGGGCAGCACGGCGACAGTGGCCGCCGAGGTGTGGACACGGCCCTGCGCCTCGGTCTCGGGCACGCGCTGCACGCGGTGCACGCCGGATTCGAACTTGAGCCGCGAGAACACGCCCTCGCCCTTGATATGGACCGACACATCCCTGATGCCGCCCAAATCGCTGTCCTGCTGATCCAGCACTTCCCAGCCCCAGCCCTGAGATTCCGCGTAGCGTTGATACATGCGCAGCAGATCAGCGGCGAAGAGGGCTGCTTCATCCCCCCCTGTGCCGGGTCGGATTTCCATGATGGCGGGGCGCGCGTCTGCGGCATCCTTGGGCAGCAGGGCGATTTGCAGGCGCGCCTCCATTTCCGGGATGCGGGCCTTGAGCCGCGGGATTTCATCCTCGGCCAGTGCTTTCATCTCGGGGTCAGACAGCATGGCCTCGGCTTCGGCCAGATCATCCAGCGCGCGGCGGTAGGCGGCGATTTCGGAGGCAACGGGGCCAAGCTCGGAATATTCGCGGCTGAGCGTTGCGATTTCAGCCGGGGTCGCCCCTGCATTCAGGCGCGCCTCGAGAAATTCGAAACGTTGGGTGATCTGGGCGAGTTTGTCTAAGGGAACCATTGCGGCGGTGTGGCGAATTCGGCGGGCCGGGTCAAGCCGGGTTTGATACGGCAAAGCGATGTCCCATGATGGGACATGTTTCCACGCCAATGAAAACAATGGGTTACCTTGGCGTGTTCATAACGGGTTAACCTATGCCCAGACAAACCACGGGCTATAGCTGACCCAGCCAGTTGTTCAGCCGCGCGGCATTCACGCCCAGATCGCTGCTGCCAAAGCGCAGGCGGGCGTGGATATACAGGCCATCAGCGCGGACCTCGGCGGTGGTATAGTCGGGAAACCCCCAGAGCGCCGACCGGGTTTCCCAGATGATGCGGCCGTCGGTCTGGGCCAGACGCGTCGTGCGGGGCGTGGCCATGGCGATGGCATCAAGGCGGGCCAGCAGATCGGCCGGCGCGCCTTTGGCGGTGGACAGGCGCAGCGTGGCGCCACCGGTCTGGGCGGTGACGGTATCAAAGGCCGTGTCGATGGTGGGCAGGGTTTGCCATGCTGTGGGATCGGTGGGGGCAAGCCGGACAAAGGCCATCGCCCCCAAAAGCGCGATGATGGCAAAGGCAATGAACAGGCCCAAGTTAAGTATCCTTTTTTTCATCGCCGAGTTTTGGCCCAATGGTAAAGGCAGATCAGATCATAAGCCACATGCGCCCCGGCAATGGCCGTGGCCCCTGTCGTGTCATTGGGGGGCGAAACCTCGACCACGTCACCGCCCACAATTTTGATGCCGGCCAGATCGCGCAGGCAAGCGGCCGCTTGCCAACTGGCCAGCCCGCCCCAGACGGGCGTGCCGGTGCCCGGCGCAAAGGCGGGGTCAAGCGCATCAATATCAAAGGTCAGATAGGTGGGCTTGCTGCCGACAATTTCCTTGGCGCGGGCGACCGTCCAGGCTGTGCCGCGTTCATGCACGGTGCGGGCGTCAATGTATTCGATACCGAGGTAATCATCGCAATGCGTGCGGATGCCGATCTGGACCGAGCGCTTTGGGTCCACCAGCCCGGTTTTCACGGCCTTGTACATGAAAGTGCCGTGATCGATGCGGTCCATATCGTCATCGGCCCAGAGGTCTGAATGGGCATCAAAGTGGATCACGCCCATGGGGCCGTATTTGGCGGCATAGGCGCGCAGGATGGGCAGAGTGATAAAGTGATCGCCGCCAAGGGTGACGCTGGCGGCATTGGCCCGCAGGATGGTGGCGATATGGTCGGTCAGGGTTTGGGGGAAGGCCGATGTCTTGGCATAGTCAAAGGCGACATCGCCGTAGTCGATGATATTGAGGTCATCGAGCGGGTTGGTGGGCCAGCCATAGGGGGGATCGTAGGGCTGCAAGGCGCTGGCTTCGCGGATGGCGCGGGGGCCAAAACGCGTGCCGGTGCGGTGGGTTACGGCCTGATCGAAGGGGACGCCGGTGATGGCAATATCGACGTTAGTCAGGTCTTTGGTATATGTGCGGCGCAGGAATGAGGTGGCCCCGCCAAAGGCGTTTTCATAGGTGAGGCCGCGTTGGGATTTGCGGGTGAAGGCGGCATCGACTTCGTCTTTAGCGTCTTCCATGGCCATGATGGGCGTCCGTCGTTTGGGAAACGCGGTGTCGTTAGATGGCCCGGAGACGCCGCCGATCCGGGGTGTGTGGTTGGTGCCATTGGGGGTGGGTGGAGTCAAGGTCAGAAGGCAGCGTCTGACCGCCGGATGGACGCAGCGACCGCAGTTCTAGGCGCTTTATGGTGCAGATACTTCTGACGTTGGTTCGAGGCAAAACGGTTGAGAAGCGTCCGCCCGAGGGGGCGGTCGGACGCTGCCCGGCGGGCTTCGCGCTTGATTCCGGGCAAAACAGAAGGGTTAGCCCACCTTTACCCCTTCCCTGACCAGATCATCCGCCACCGTTCTGATCGCCTTTTCCAGCGTCTCCACCACGAAATCCACGTCCTGCGTGGTGATCGTCAGCGGTGGCGACATCACGTTCAGATGGCCAATCGGGCGCACCAGCAGGCCCATCGCCTCGCAGGTGTCCGAGATGCGTTTGCTTTCGTTCACGCCGTCGGGCAGCAGCGCCTTGGTCGCCTTGTCGGCCACGTTTTCCACGCAGAGCATCAGCTTTTTGGCCCGCACATCGCCTACCAGGGGCAGGTCGCATAGGGTTTGCAAACGGTCCTCGAAATAGGCCCCCACGCGGGTGGCGTTGCCCAGAAGGTCTTCCCGCTCCATGATTTCAATGTTCTTGAGGCCTGCCGCACAGGCAACGGGGTGGCCGGAATAGGTGTAGCCAGAGGTGAACCAGCGGTTGCCATCGGCGGCCATCGCCTCAAAAATGCGATCCGAAAAGATCAGCGCGCCCAAAGGGATATAGCCTGACGTTAATCCCTTGGCCGTGCAGATGATATCGGGTTGGATGCCGAATTCATCAAGGCTGGCGAACCAATGGCCAAGGCGACCAAAGGCGGTGACCACCTCATCTGCCACAAACAGGATATCGTGACGCTGGCAGACATCCCACATGCGTTTCAGATAGCCTTCGGGGGGGATGATGATACCGCCAGAGGCCTGGATGGGTTCGGCAAAGAAGCCGCCGATCTTGTGGGCGCCCACGCGGGCAATCAGCCCCTCAAACTCGGCCACCAGATGATCGCAGAATTCAGCCTCGGACATGCCATCGGGGCGGCGGTAGGGGTTCGGCACGGAAAGGTGGTGGATGCCCTGCTCCATGTAGCGAAACTCATCCACGCGGTCGCCGGGGCGTTTGCCGATGCTTTGTGACAGGTACGTGCTGCCATGATAGCTGTAATCGCGGGCAACAAGCTGGGTCTTTTCGGGGCGGCCCATGCAATGCTGGTAATACATGACCATGCGCGCGGCACTGTCCACGGCGGTAGAGCCACCGGTGGTGAAATGCACGCGGTTCAGATCACCCGGCGCAAGGGCGGCAATGCGGGCGGACAACTGGGCGGACACATCATTCGTCATATCGACGAAGGTGTTGCAGAAAGCCAGGCGTTCGGCCTGATCAGCGATGGCCTGGGCCATCTCGCGCCGTCCAAGGCCGATGTTGGTGCACCACAGGCCACCGACGGCATCAAGGTAGCGCCGGCCTTCCGCGTCCCACAGGTAACACCCCTCACCCCGCGTGATGACAAGCGAGCCGGTTTCGCGGAAGGAACCGAAGTTCGTCCAGGGGTGCAAGGATGTGCGCTGGTCCATCTCCCACAGGTCTTGTGGTGATGGAGTGTTTGTGCGGGTCATTGGCAGGCCTAATTGTTATACACTTGTATAAATACTACGCCCAAATCCGCTCAAGCGCAGCATCACCAAAAGCATATATCAGAACAAGGTCTGGCGTGCGCGGGTTAAGGTGAAGCCGGCACCGGAAGGATTGACGCAGGTCAGGCCGCTGCGTTCGGACATGCAGGTTATGCCGCCAACGGTAATCTGATCACCATAGGCCAGCTTTGACATGGTTGGCAGGATGATCGTGTCGCCGTGGCAGTAAAGCTCGCCCTTGGTGGTTTCGAGATCAACATAAAAGGACGAACCGTAATCAAGATCGCAATCAGGCGGTGGCGCTGTGTAGGTTTGCACCAGATCTATCACATCGCAGCGCACCCCGGCGAGCGCGTCACCATACATGACACAATGGATATTGCCGCTGGGTGTTTGAAACTGCGCACCGTCCTGCGCAAAGGCAGGCATGGCAAGAACGGTGAGCAAGGCCATGTGTTTCATAGATAATCCTAGGTCAGCGGTTGCGCCCGCTCTACCAGCCGCGCAAAGAAGCTGGCGCCGATCGGGGCCGCTTCATCGTTGAAATCATAGGCCGCGTGGTGAAGCCCTGCCCCCGGACCCGTGCCAAGGAACAGATAGGCACCGGGGCGTGCCTCGAGCATATAGGCAAAATCCTCGGACCCCATTTCGCGGTTGGCGCGGGCATCGACGGCAACCTCGCCCACCACGTCACGCGCGACATCAGCCGCGAAATCCGTTTCGGCCGGGTGGTTGACGGTGGCAGGATAGCCCCATTCGTAATCCACATCCGCCGTCACGCCATAGGCCGTGGCGTGGCCTGCCACAATCTCGTGAAACCGCTTCTTCAGCAGGTGCCGCACATCGGGTTTGAAGCTGCGGATCGTGGCGCAGAACATCGCCTCTTCGGGGATGATGTTGCTGGCCGATCCAGTATGAATTTGCGTGACGGAAATCACCGCCTCATCCAGCGCATAGACGTTGCGCGGGATGATGGTCTGCACTGCACTGACCATGCCCACCACGGCCACCACGGGATCCACACATTCATGCGGCGTTGCACCATGCCCGCCTTTGCCCGTGATCGTGACAGTCGCCGTATCCACCGCCGCCATCAGCGGACCGGGGGTGGTGTAGAAATGGCCAAAGGCCACGTTCGGGGCGTTATGAATGCCGTAAACCTGCGCAATGCCAAAACGGTCCATCATGCCTTCCTTCACCATCACCTCACCCCCGCCGCCATCTTCTTCAGCCGGTTGAAAGATAAGTGCCACGCGGCCCGCAAAGCGGCGCGTCTCGGCAAGGTACTTCGCCGCGCCCAGCAGCATGGTGACATGGCCATCATGGCCGCAGGCGTGCATCTTGCCCGGCACGGTGCTGGCATAGGCAGCGCCCGTGATTTCGGTGATCGGCAGGGCATCCATATCCGCCCGCAGGCCGATGGTCGGGCCATCCCCCTGCCCGTTGATGATGGCCACAATGCCGGTTGTGGCAATGCCGGGATGAATTTCATCCACGCCGATGTCCTGCAACCGCGCCGAGATGAAGGCCGCTGTCTGATGGCAATCAAACTTCAGCTCCGGATGCGCATGCAGATGGCGACGCCAGCCCTTCATTTCTTCGGCATAGTCGGCGATACGGTTCAGGACGGGCATTTTCGGTTCTCCTTGATGCCTGAACGGTAGCTTGATGCGGGGGCCCCGGCAATGGATGAAGCGCTGATCCACAATCCACGCGGCGGGATGCCCCGGTTGATTGCCATCATGGCGGCGCTGCGCGACCCCAATGGCGGCTGCCCCTGGGACCTTGAACAGGATTTCGCCAGCATCGCGCCCTACACGGTGGAAGAGGCCTATGAGGTGGCCGATGCGATTCAGCGGGCCGACTGGGGCGATCTGCGGGGCGAGCTGGGGGATTTGCTGTTTCAGGCGGTGTATCACGCGCAAATGGCGCATGAGGCGGGGCATTTCAGCTTTGACGATGTGGTGGCGGGGATCTGCGACAAGATGATTGCGCGGCATCCGCATGTGTTTGGCGACGGGGCGATGCGATCCGCGGCCGAGCAGACGGCCGCGTGGGAGGCGCAAAAGGCGGCAGAGCGCGGGGGGCGGGTGTTGGACGGGGTGGCACTGGGCCTGCCGGGGCTGACGCGGGCCATCAAGCTGCAGAACAGGGCGGCGCGGGTGGGGTTTGACTGGCCATCTACGGATGGGGTGGTCGCCAAGATTGCCGAGGAAGCAGCTGAGCTGGTGGAGGCGCGCGATGTGCTGACAGCGGCAGAGGTTGAAGAAGAATTTGGTGATTTGTTGTTTGTCATGGCCAACTTGGCACGGCATCTTGATGTTGATCCAGAGGCGGCCCTGCGCGTGGCCAACGCCAAATTCACCCGGCGCTTTGGGCGGATTGAGGATTGGCTGGCCAAGGACGGGCGCGTGCCTGCGCAGTCTGATCTGGCGGAAATGGATGCGCTGTGGGACCGGGCCAAGGCGGAAGACAAGGCGCGAAAAGTTTCCGACTGATTTAATCAGGTATTGACGACAGGGGCGACTCGGGGGTATCGCAGCGATATAACCTGACAAAAGAGGTCAACAATGTTTCGCTCCTCCCTTCTTGCGCTTTCGCTGTGTTCTGTCGCACTTCCCGTGCTGGCGGATGAGATCAACGTCTATTCGCACCGCCAGCCAGAACTGATCCAACCGCTGATTGATGCCTTCACGGCGGAAACGGGCATCACGGTGAACGTGGCCTTTGTGGACAAGGGCATGGCAGAACGTCTGGTGGCGGAAGGTGACCGTTCACCTGCCGATCTGGTGCTGACGGTGGATATCGCGCGGCTGATGCAGGTGGTGGAGGCGGATGTGATCCAGCCGGTGCAATCAGACGTGCTGGAAGCCAGTATTCCGGAAACCCTGCGCGATCCCAATGACTTGTGGTTCGGTCTTACCACACGGGCGCGCATCATCTATGCCAGCAATGACCGGGTGGCCGATGGCGAAGTGACAACCTACGAGGATCTGGTTGATCCGAAATGGGCGGGGCGGATCTGCACGCGGTCGGGCCTGAATGACTACAACATCGCGCTGCTGTCTGCGGTGATTGCGCATCATGGCGAGGATGCGGCGAAGACCTGGGCCGAAGGGCTGAAGGCAAACCTTGCGCGCAAGCCGGATGGCGGTGACCGGGATCAGGTCAAGGCGATTGCGGCGGGCGAATGCGATATCGCCATCGGCAACACCTATTACATCGGGCAAATGCTGGCGGACCCAGAGCAGAAGGCGGCGGCCGAGGCTGTGCGGATCGTATTCCCGACGTTTGAAGGGGATGGGGTGCATGTGAACATCAGCGGCATTGCGATGACGAAATCGGCGCCGAACAAAGACAATGCACTGCGGTTCATGGAATGGCTGGCGGGCGATGCGGCGCAGCAGGTCTATGCGGAAACGAACAACGAATACCCGGTCAAGCCGGGTGTGGCACGGTCAGCGCTTGTGGCGGGCTGGGGTGATTTCGTGGCCGACAGCATCAGCCTGACGGATGTGGCAAGCCACCGTGCGGCGGCCCTGCGGATCATGGAAGAAGTGAACTTCGACGGCTAAGATATTGCCAATAATATGAAAAGGCGGCGCAGGGGTGCGCCGCCTTTTTCATTGCATCACTTCAACTGACAGCACGGTTGGCAAGTGCCGCGCGATTTCTTCCCATGTCTCGCCCTCATCCGCGCTGGCAAAGACCGACCCGGTATTCGTGCCGAAATACACGCCACAAGGCGTGGCGCGGTCCACCGCCATGGCCTGCCGCAGCACGGTAAAGAAGCAATCCTTGGCAGGCAGGCCCTGCCCCTTTGGCTGCCATGTCTCGCCACCATCCGTGCTTTTCCAGATCAGCGCACGCGCATCCACAGGGAACCGCCCGGCGCTATCGCCGTTCAGGGGAAACACCCACAGCGTGCCCGGATCGCGCGGATGCGCGCCTACGGGAAAGCCAAAGGTGGACGGCAGGCCTTCGGTGATTTCCTCCCACAGCTGGCCGCCGTCACGGCTGCGATAAACGCCCTGATGGTTCTGCATGTAGATCAGGCCGGGTGCCGCGCCGAAGGCAAGGTTGTGCACGCATTTGAAAACCTCATCCTCCGCGCGGATTTCCACACCATCCCAATGCCTTGCAAGGCGTCCTGCAGGCCCTTCGCGGTTGGACCGGCGGCCCTGCTGTGCCCAGCTGCCGCCACCATCGGGCGAATGAAACACCCCGGCTGAGGAAATGCCCACCCACAACTGCCCATCCGGGGCCATCAGAATGGAATGCAGCACAAGGCCCGCAGCGCCCGGGTCCCAGTTTTCGGCCCCCTCCAAGTTGGTCAGCGCGGGCAGTTTGGCCCAGCTTTGCCCATCATCCCGGCTTTCCCACAGGGTTGCGGGACGGGTGCCTGCCAGCAGACGCCCATCCTGACGCGCCAGTGACCAGATGGAATCGGCCACATCAAACTGCCCGGTCGCCGCTGACCATTCCCCTTGCCTGCGGTGCCAGACGCCTACGCCAACCCAAGAATTCCCGCCACCTGCCCAGATTTCCCCATTTATTCCAATGGCATGGTTGATCGGCGCGCCATCGCAATGCGGGCCGCTGACCTGCCATCCATCCCCACTGGACAGAATGAACAGGCCTTTTGTCGTGCCAATCAGAAGTTCCGTCATGTCATGCCCCCCTGGTCAGGTTGCAGACTACACCCGCAGCACCACGCGCCAAAACCTTTTCCCCATGGCTGGACAAGGCCGAGCCGATGGTCTTTGCTGAAGTCAGAAAGAGGAGCCTGTCATGCCGCGCAAAATCATCATCGACACCGACCCCGGACAGGATGACGCCGTGGCCATCCTGCTGGCGCTGGCAAGCCCCGAGGATGTAGAGGTGCTGGGGATCACGGCGGTTGCAGGCAATGTGCCCCTGCCCCTGACACAGAAAAATGCACGCATTGTCTGTGAGTTGGCAGGCAAAGTTGATGTGCCTGTCTTTGCCGGTTGTGACGCCCCAATCAAGCGCAAGCTGGTGACGGCAGAGCATGTGCATGGCAAGACCGGCCTTGACGGCCCGCCGATGGCAGACCCGACGATGCCCTTGCAAGATCAGCATGCGGTGGATTTCATCATTGAAACGCTGCGGCGTGAACCAACAGGCACGGTCACCCTGTGCCCGTTGGGGCCGTTGACCAATATCGCAGTCGCCCTACAACGTGCGCCGGATATTGCGGGCCGTGTGCAAGAGATTGTGCTGATGGGTGGGGCCTATTTCGAGGTGGGTAACATTACGCCTGCGGCCGAGTTCAACATTTACGTCGATCCGGAAGCGGCTGAAATCGTGTTCAGATCCGGGATTCCGATTGTGGTCATGCCGCTGGATGTGACGCACAAGGCGCTAACAAGCAAAGCGCGGGTGGATGCGTTCCGCGCAATGGGCAGCCGGGTGGGCGATATGGTGGCCGCCTGGACCGATTTCTTTGAACGCTTCGATGTGGCCAAATACGGCAGCCAGGGCGCGCCGTTGCATGACCCTTGTGTGATTGCCTATCTGATCCGGCCTGACCTGTTCACCGGGCGGCATATCAATGTGGAGATCGAGACGCTCTCGGAGTTAACCCTTGGCATGACCGTGGCGGATTGGTGGGGGGTCACGGACCGCCCGAAGAACGCGATGTTCATGGGCGGGGTGGATGCGGACGGGTTCTATGCACTGCTGACAGAACGGCTGGCAAGGCATTGAAAGAAGGCAATTTTCGCCGTCTTCTTTGCGTCTTCCTTGTGTCTTCTTTCCGTCTCTACGCGCGCTGCATGGGCGCGGTGCGCAACGCCCCTTAAAGCGGGTCGGTCAGCACGACCTCTGCCCCATCCCGGATGGCGGTGAAAAAGCACGAAGGGCGGTTGGTGTGGCAGGCGGGACCGGTCTGATTGACCAGCACAAGCAGGCAATCACGGTCGCAATCAATGCGCATTTCCACGAGCTTTTGCACGTGGCCCGAGGTTTCACCCTTGACCCAAAAGGCGCTGCGCGAGCGCGACCAATAGGTGACAGCACCCGTATCCAGCGTGCGCATCACGGCGGCGGCGTTCATCCATGCGAACATCAGAACCTCACCAGTGACATGATCCTGCGCGATGACGGGGATCAGGCCATTGGCATCATAGGTCAGGGTGCTTGCGTCAAATGGCATCAGCGCATTCCTTTTGCGGCGGCTGCGCGCTATGTAAGGGGGAATACGGGGAATGTCATGGCCGACAGCGATCTGATCCAGCTTTATTCCGGGCGCATTCTGGCGCTTGCGGCGGATATTCCGCATGTGGGGCGGCTGACGGCACCGCAGGGCACGGCCAAGCGCCGCTCGCCCTTGTGCGGGTCAACCGTGACGGTGGATGTGGTGCTGGAAGGCGGGCGGATTGCGGCCTTTGGGCAGGATGTGAAAGCCTGCGCTCTGGGTCAGGCGGCGGCATCGGTGCTGGGGGCTGTGGCCGTTGGGCGCAACCGGGCGGAGCTGGAGGCGGCGCGCGATGGCTTGCGTGCCATGCTGAAGGGTGAGGGCCCTGCCCCGGCGGCGCCGTTCGACGGCTATGAGGTGTTGTTGCCCGCGCGTGATTACAAGAACCGCCATGCGTCCATCATGCTGGCACTTGAAGCGGCCGTTGACGCAATGGCCGAGGCCGAAAAGGCATAAAAAAAACCGCCGCGCATCCGGGTGGATGGCGGCGGCAAGGCGCGTATCTGTGGGGGTGGTCAGGTCGGGCAACCCGAGGGGCATCAACTTGGGGACAGATGCCGCACCCCGTTATCGCAGATCGCAGGCAATGGCGTGGGGTCAGGCAGCGCCTGACAGATGCAGACCGGCCAGCAGCATGGTGAAAAGCGCGATCAGCCCAAGGCCGTCTTCCACCAGCGTGGCGCGGGAATTGGCAAGGATGGTCTTGATGTCATTCAGCATCGTCATCTCCTGTATCTGTTGTTGTTTTGTTCTCATTTCGGAAACCATTTGTAAAGAACTTTTTAAGAACATTTGAGAACAAAAAGTGAAATCGCCGATGGTGCGCTGTAGCGCACCCTACGATGTGGTTTGACATCAAGAGGTTAGCCGACGGTCAGCAGCCTGATGGCGCGGTCTTGATCCAGCAGCCACAAAAGTGTGCGGGCGGCCTGTCCGCGTGTGCTGTTCAGCGTGGGGTCTGTGGCCAGAAGGGCGCGCGCGTCAGACTGGGCGATGGCCATGAGGGCAGACTGGCGTTCCAGATCAGCGATGCGAAAGCGGGGAAGGCCGGATTGGGCCGTGCCGATCAGATCACCAGCACCGCGCATGGCAAGGTCTTCTTCGCTGATCCTGAAGCCGTCTTCGGTATCGCGCAGCACCTTGAGCCGCCGTTCACCGGCATCCGACAGGGGCGTTTGATAGAGCATGAGGCAGGTCGAGGCAGCAGCCCCGCGCCCCACCCTGCCCCGCAACTGGTGCAGTTGCGCCAGCCCAAAGGTTTCGGCGCGTTCGATCACCATGACGCTGGCGTTGGGCACGTTGACGCCCACCTCGATCACCGTGGTGGCCACCAGCACGCGGGTGCGGCCAGCCACGAAGGCGGCCATGGCGGCGTCCTTTTCGGGAATGGGCATCTGGCCATGCACCATGCCAACGACGCCATCACCAAGGGCGGCGCGCAGGTGCTGAAAGCGGGCTTCGGCGCTGGCGTAGTCGAGCACTTCGCTGTCTTCCACCAAGGGGCAGACCCAATAGGCCTGCCGCCCTTCGGCCACGGCGGTGGCAAGGCGCGCCACGACTTCATCCATGCGGGATGTGGGGATCAGGGCGGTGCGGATGGGCTGGCGGCCAGCGGGTTTTTCGTCCAGCACGGAGACGTCCATATCGCCGTAGCTGGCGAGCGCCAGGCTGCGGGGAATGGGGGTGGCGGTCATGACCAGCACGTCTGCCGCCTGCCCCTTGGCGCCAAGTTCCATCCGTTGGGCCACGCCAAAGCGGTGCTGTTCATCAATCACGGCAAGGCGCAGGTCGGCAAAGGCCACGTCCTTTTGAAAGACGGCATGGGTGCCGACAAGGATGTGCAGGCTGCCGTCTGCAAGGGCGGAGAGTTTGGCGGCGCGATCTGCCCCCTTGTCGCGGCCCGTCAGGATATCAAGGCGGATGCCAGCAGCGGCGGCAAGGGGGGCCAACCCTTCGTGGTGCTGGCGGGCTAGGATTTCAGTGGGCGCCATCAGCACGCCCTGCCCGCCGGATTCAACAACCGTAAGCAGGGCCATGAAGGCCACAAGCGTCTTGCCAGAGCCGACATCGCCTTGCAGCAGGCGGTTCATGCGGGCGGGGGATGCCAGATCAGCAGTGATCTCGGCAATGGCGCGGGTTTGTGCTGTGGTTGGCTGATATGGCAGGGATTGCAGGACCTTATCCTGCAAAGCTCGTGTTCCGTGTGAAGACCGCCCCTTGCCCCGGCGCATGGTGGTGCGGGCAAGGCCAAGGGTCAGCTGATGGGCAAACAACTCATCATAGGCAAGGCGCGCGCGGGCGGGTGCGGTGGCGGCAAAGTCGGCGTTTGAAGTGGGCGTGTGGGCGGCGTGCAGGGCGGCGGTCCATGCAGGCCAGCCTTCACGCGCAAGCAGCGGGCCGTCAATCCATTCGGGCAGGTCGGGCGCGCGGGTCAGGGCGGCATGGGCGGCCTTGGCGATGATCTTTTGCGTCAGGCCTGCGGTCAGGGGGTAGACCGGCTCAAAGGCTGGGAGTTCGGCATGTTCCTCGGGGCGCAGCACATGGTCGGGGTGGGCCATCTGGGCCACGCCATCAAACAGTTCCACCCGGCCCGAGATCAGGCGGCGCTGGCCGGTGGGCAGCAGTTTCGTCAGATAATCACCGCGCGCGTGGAAGAACACGAGTTGAAATTCAAGGCCCGCGTCACGCACCATCACGCGGTAAGGGCCCTTGCCGCGCGGGGGGAAATGGCTGCCGACCTCAACCTCAACCGTCACAACGCAGGGCGGGGTCACATCGCGGACCGAGGCTTTGCGGCTGCGGTCAACACCGGAATGGGGCAGAAGGAAAAGCAGGTCCTTGGGACGCAGAATATTCAGCGATTCAAAGGCCTTGGCGGCCTTTGGCCCCACGCCGGGCAGGGTTTCCAGCTCCGCATAAAGCGGGAACAGAACCTCGGGGCGGCTCATGCGCCGATCATGTCCAGCCAGGCATCCTCATCAATGGTCAGGATGCCCAGTTTTGCCGCCTCTTTCGCCTTTGACCCCGCCCCCGGCCCTGCGACCAGGATATCGGTCTTGGCGCTGACCGAACCCGCCACCTTGGCGCCAAGCGCCTCGGCCCGGGCCTTGGCCTCGGCCCGGGTCATTTTTTCCAGCGTGCCGGTGAACACCACGGTCTTGCCCGCAACCGGGCTGTCCGTGGCTGCGGCGGCGATGGGGGTGATGGTCAGATGTGCCACCAGCGCGTCAATCGCGGCGCGTTCGGCGGGGTTGGTGAAGGCCGACATCAGACTTTCGGCAAGGGTGACGCCCACGCCATCAATCGCCGTCAGGTCAGCCAGATTGGTGGCATGCGCTAGGAAATTTTCCCAAGCGCCATAATGGCGGGCGAGCAGGCTGGCCGAGGTTTCGCCGACATGGCGGATACCAAGGGCAAAGATCAAACGGTCCAGCGGGATGGTGCGTTTTGCTTCGATTGCCGCAAAGAGTTTGGTGGTGGAGGTTTCACCAAAACCATCACGATTCTTCAGTTTTTGCAGGGGGTTGTCGGCGTCTCTTGATGCAAGGGTAAAAATATCTGCCGGGGTTTTGACGGGCAGGATGGGATCATTGAAGAACATCTCAACCTGCTTGGCGCCCAAGCCTTCAATGTCAAACGCGCCACGGCTGACGAAGTGTTTCAGCCGCTCCATCCCCTGCGCAGGGCAGATCAGGCCGCCGGTGCAGCGGCGCACGGCATCGCCTTCTTCGCGCGGGGCGGGGCTGGCGCATTCGGGGCAGTGGTCGGGCATCTGAAAGGGAGTGGCGTCAGCGGGGCGTTGGGCAAGGTCAACATCGGCGATTTTCGGGATGACATCGCCTGCGCGAAAAACCTGCACCCAATCGCCGACGCGAATATCCTTTGAGCCCCGGATCGGTTGGCCCTTGGAGTCCTTTCCGGCGATGTAATCTTCGTTGTGCAGGGTCGCATTGCTGACAACGACACCGCCCACGGTGACGGGTTGCAGACGGGCGACGGGTGACAGGGCACCGGTGCGGCCGACCTGAATGTCGATGGCCAGAAGGCGCGTCCAGGCGAGCTCGGCCGGGAATTTATGCGCAATGGCCCAGCGGGGGGTGGTTGAGCGAAAGCCAAGCCGGGCCTGCAGGGCAAGGTCATTGACCTTGTAAACAACGCCATCAATGTCATAGCCGAGGGTGGCGCGCTGCGCTTCGATCAGGCGGTAGTGGGTCAGCAGGTCTGTGGCGCTGTGGCAAAGCCGGGTCAGCGGGTTGGTCTGAAAGCCAAGCGATTTCAGGCGGTTGATGGCAGATTCCTGTGTGGCGCCAAGGGGTTCTGACAGCTCTCCCCAGGTGTAGGCGAAGAACCGCAAGGGGCGCGCGGCCGTGATGGATGCATCCAGCTGGCGCAGGCTGCCTGCGGCGGCATTGCGCGGGTTGGCAAAGCTTTTGTCACCGGCGGCGGTCTGGCGCGCGTTCAGTGCGGCGAAATCGGCGTGGCTCATATAGACCTCACCGCGCACTTCCAGCACAGCGGGGGCGTTGGTCAGGCGCTGCGGGATATCGGCAATGGTGCGGGCGTTTTCGGTGACGTTTTCGCCAACCTCGCCATCACCGCGCGTGGCGGCCTGTACCAGCGTGCCGCCTTCATAGCGCAAAGACAGGGAAAGCCCGTCGATCTTTGGCTCGGCGGTAAAGGACAAAGGGCCGGTGTGGCCAAGGAAACTGCGGATACGGTCTTCGAAATCTGCCACATCAGCATCATCGAAAGCGTTTTCGAGGCTGAGCATGGGGCGGGCATGGGTGACCTTGCCAAAGCCATCAGCGACGGGGGCGCCGACCCTGTCTGACGGGCTGTCTGTGCGTTTGAGCGCGGGAAAGCGCGCTTCGATCGCGGCATTGCGGCGCTTGAGCGCATCATAGTCGGCGTCGCTGATCTGGGGCGCATCGGCGGTGTGATAGGCGGCATTGGCATCCGCAAGTGCAACCGCAAGGCGGGCGAGTTCAGCTTCGGCCTGCGCCTTTGTCAGATTTGCCACATCATCCATCGCCGCCCCCTGCCCCGGTTTGGGACAGGTGTAGTTTGGTGGCAAGCCTTCGTCCAGAGTCAGGCGCTGGCCAGCCTGCGGGCGGTGGCGGGAACCGGGTCGCGCAGCACATAGCCACGGCCCCAGACGGTTTCGATGTAATTGGCACCGTCGGTTGCCTCGGCCAGCTTCTTGCGCAGTTTGCAGATGAACACGTCAATGATCTTCAGTTCGGGTTCATCCATGCCGCCGTAGAGGTGATTGAGGAACATTTCCTTGGTCAGGGTCGTGCCCTTGCGCAGGGACAGCAGTTCCAGCATCTGGTATTCCTTGCCCGTCAGATGCACGGTCTTGCCGCCCACATCCACCGTCTTGGCATCAAGGTTCACATTGACCTCGCCCGTCTTGATGATGCTTTGGCTATGCCCTTTGGAGCGGCGGATGATGGCATGGATGCGCGCGACCAGTTCTTCGCGGTGGAAGGGTTTGGTCAGGTAATCATCCGCGCCAAAGCCAAAGCCCTTGAGCTTGTTATCCGTATCATCCGAGCCTGACAGGATCAGGATCGGTGTTTCGATCCGTGCCATGCGCAGCTGGCGCAGCACTTCATGACCGCTCATATCCGGCAGGTTCAGGTCCAGCAGGATAAGGTCATAGTCATAGAGCTTGGCCAGATCGATGCCGTCTTCGCCGAGGTCCGTGCAGTAGACGTTCAGGTTTGCATGGGTCAGCATCAACTCGATGCTGCGTGATGTCGTTGGATCATCTTCAACCAAAAGGATTCGCATGGGGTGCTCCGCGCCAGACTGTTCTTCGTTAACACTGTAGGTTGAATGGTTAACTCCACGTTACTCTGACCGGGCGAATTGAAAATACAACTTAAAGTTGTCGATATTTTTGGATTGCTGTCACTTTAAGCGCATTTTCCCCGTGCTGTTCGATGGCAAGACGCCAAAGATTGAACTCTTCTTCTGACAGATCATAGCGTTCCAGCGCCTCTTGTGTGGGAATCAGGCCATAGGCCACGGCCTTCACGACCACGGCCTTGCGGCTTGCGACCCAGCGACGGGTCGTTGCAGGGGGTAGATCGGCCCGGCTAAGGACCGTGCCATCGGGCAGTGTGACCTGCCGAGGACCATCAACTTTTTTCAAGAACATGGGTATCCCTTTCGTCATGCGACGGGATCATCAGACAAGTCACTTAACCAGCGGTGAACCGCGGGGTTGAGGATAGGCGGTATTTTCCTATATATCGCTCCAAACGCCCAACCCCGGACATATTCTGCCATGCTTGATCAGCCCCTGAATTCGCTTGGCTTTGCCAAGGCCCCGCGGGACACGCGGGTAGTGGTGGCCATGTCGGGGGGTGTGGATTCGTCGGTTGTGGCGGCGATGCTGGCGGATGAGGGCTATGATGTGGTGGGGGTGACCCTGCAGCTGTATGACCACGGGGCGGCCTTGGCCAAGAAGGGCGCGTGCTGTGCGGGGCGGGATATTCATGATGCGCGGCGGGTGGCGGACACGATGGGCTTTCCGCATTACGTGCTGGATTACGAAAACACGTTTCGCGAAGCGGTGATTGAGGAGTTTGCAGATGCCTATCTGGCGGGGGCGACACCGGTGCCGTGTATCCGCTGCAATGAACGGGTGAAGTTCAAGGACCTGCTGGCGACGGCGCGCGATCTGGAGGCAGATTGCATGGCGACGGGCCATTACATTCAGCGCAAGGTAGGGCTGGCGGGGCCGGAACTGCATCAGGCGGCGGATGCGGCGCGGGATCAAAGCTATTTCCTGTTCTCGACAACGGCGGAACAGCTGTCTTATCTGCGCTTTCCCTTGGGCCATCTGCAATCAAAGGCGGAAACGCGGGCGCTGGCGGCGAAGTATGGCCTGCCGGTGGCGGATAAGCCGGACAGTCAGGACATCTGCTTTGTGCCGAATGGCAACTATGCGGCGGTGATTGAAAAGCTGCGTCCGGGTGCTGCTGATCCGGGTGACATTGTGGATATGGCAGGAACGGTGCTGGGCAGGCACAATGGCGTGATCCATTACACGATCGGGCAGCGCAAGGGGCTGGGGATCGGGGGGCTTGCAGACCCGCTGTATGTGGTGCGGCTGGACGCGGATGGCAAGCGCGTGGTGGTAGGGCCGAAAGAGGCGCTGTCGACGCGTGTGGTGCCCGTGCGCGAGATCAACTGGCTGGGTGATGAACCGTTTGACAGCCGGGCAGAATGGCATCTGGCGGTGAAGGTGCGGTCAACGCGCGCGCCGCGTGCGGCCATTCTGCGGCCTTTGTCGGCAACCGAGGCGGAAGTGGAGCTGATCGCACCGGAAGACGGCATTTCGCCGGGGCAGGCTTGCGTGTTCTATGACCCGGACAGCAGCCGCATCCATGGTGGCGGCTGGATCTGGAAGGGGCGCTGAGGCGACGCTTTCGGGCAAAGCTCATCCGCCCTTACAGGCGTCTTCGCAACGCCCCGCGAAGACGCCTGTAAGGGCGGATGAGCGTTCCCCCAGGCATTGACCCTGGGTCAGGAATTCCGGACTGGTGCAACTCGTCAACCTCTGATCATTCTTGCCTTGACGGTTATTTTGCCGGCAGGCGATCAGGCTTTTTCAACGGAGAATTTTGATGTCCACCCATTTCAGAATGGACGACCTTTTGCTGAACCCGATGCGGGTTGAAACGGCCCTGCGCGATGGCGCAGACCTTCTTGTTCCCGTTGCCGAGGCAATTTCGCTGCGTGAGCATTTGCGTGGCGCGATCTGGACAGCCGAAACGATAAGGCTGACCACGGATATTGCGCGCGTGATATATCATGGTGGCGCGATGACGACCGACACGCGCGACCTGCAGGGCTTTGCGGCGTCACTGGTGTTTGACGGATTTGCACAGGGACAAGAGGCGCGGGACAGCATGGCGACGACTGTCATCGTGCTGGTCATTGCGGCGGCGGCCGTGATCGGCTTTGCCATCAGCCATCTGGATCAGACACTGGCGCCGGACCTGACCTTGCGCGTGCAACAATCCGAGGACCGGGTCACCATCAGCGTTGCCTGACCTGCAGACCGGCAAATTTTCTGCGACGACCTTTTACTTCAACCCTTTTTTCAATGGAGCATTCCAATGGCAAACAAACCGACAATCAAACGCCCCGAAGTCAAGAAGCGCGGATTTTATGATGATTATGTCGAAGCGCTGATTGATGGCATGCCTGTACTGCTGTCGAAGAATTCGGCGTTGTGGCTGAAAAAGATGTCGGATGAGCATCAGCAGGAACAGATTGACGAAGCGATTGAGCTGTGGGGCAACCGGCCACCGCGCTAATGCGCGGCGAGTGTGGCCAGGACTGACCTTGCTGCGCGCAGGCCGGGTGCTTCACCGCCCCGGCCAAGGCGCTGCATGGTGGTGTCCATGGCGCCAAGCTGTGCGGCGCGCGCAGGGCCATCTGACATCAGCGCCAGCAAAGCGGGTGCGATCAGCGCAGGGGTGCAGCGGGGGCCGATGAATTCGGGCACATGGCGGGTGTCTGAAACAAGGTTGACAAGGGTTACCGTGTCAATCAGTGCAGCGCGCTTCATCAGCCAGAGGGTGACAGGGTTCATGTCATAAGCGATGACCATGGGGCAGCGGTTGGCGGCAAGTTCCAGTGACACGGTGCCCGAGGCGGCAAGGGCGACGGTGGCATTGGCAAAGGCCGCGCGTTTTTGATCGGGATCTTCGATCACTTCGGGGGCGATGGGCCATGTGCGGGCCAGATCGCGCACAAGGGGGGCCACACCGCGTACAGTTGGCAGGGCAATGCGCAGGGTCGGATGATGCTGGGCAAGGGCGGCCACAACCTGACCGAAGACGGGCATCAGGCGGGTAACCTCGCCCTTGCGAGAGCCGGGCAAGGCCAGAAGCAGGGGGGCGGGTTGGGGTTGGGGCGTGGCAACGGGTTCAGACACCACAGGGTGGCCGACAAAATCACAGGTCATGCCATGGGCGGTCATATAGGGGAGTTCGAACGGCAGCAGGGCAAGGACATGGTCGATGAAGGCGGCCATCTTTGCAGCGCGGCCGGGGCGCCATGCCCAGACGGATGGGGCGACATAGTGGATTGTGCGTTGTGCGGGGTTGGCGGCCTTGACCAGCTTTGCCACGCGAAAGCAGAAATCGGGGCTGTCGATTGTGATCAGCGCGGCGGGGTTTTCGGCGCTGACCTTGGCTGCCACTTCAGCGATGCGGCGTTTGAGGTGGAGGTATTTGGGCAGCACCTCGGCAATGCCCATGATCGACAACTCTTCCATGGGGAACAGGCTGGTCAGGCCCTCGGCCTGCATCAAGGGGCCGCCGACGCCGGTGAAGGTGATACCGGGGTGCAGCGATTTCAGCCCGGCCATGAGGGCGGCACCAAGGCGGTCACCCGAGGGCTCGCCTGCGATCAGAAAAAGGTTCATGTAACGACGTGGGTCAACAGGCAGCGCACGCGCCGCGGGGTGGGCGAGAAGCGCCCGCCCCGGGGGGGCGGTGCGGGCGCTGCCTGTTGCAAGTGCAACAGGCGAAGATAACAGCGCGTCACGCCCTTGCCCACAGGAACAGGCCCGCCTGATCGGCAAGGGCGATCATCTGATCCTGGTCAAGGCAAATCACCCCGCCCGCCTGCCATGCGATGCCGCCAAGGCCCGCTGCAGCCACGGCGCGCACGGTATCCGGCCCGATCGTTGGCAGGTCCATGCGCATGTCCTGCTGCGGTTTGGGGGCCTTGTAGAACAGCCCCCTGCCCCGTGCAGGATCAGGGCGCAGCGCACCAAGGCCTGCCACGCCCGCCAGCATGGCATCCGTGCCCGGCAGCGCCTCGACCGCAAGGCAAAGGCCCTGCTGCACCACGCAGCCCTGCCCCACGTCAACACGGCCAAGGGCCGCCACAATGGCCGCAGCGCGGGCGGCGTCGCTGTTATCAACAGCAGCCGCCGCCCCGGCCAGAAAGCCCGGCCCCGGCACAAGGGCGGGTGCGACATCGGGCACGCCCACCACCTGCAGCCCGAAGCCTTCAAAGATGTCGGCAACCACGCGCAGCGTTGCGTCATCACCGCCCTGCATGGCCGCCATCAGCTGCGGCACAAGCTGCGCGGTATCGGGGTCAAACAGCGATGGGTCCAGCCGGGGCCGCGTGACGGCACCACCAAAGACCACACGGGTGATGCCACTGTCTTCCAGCCCGCGCAGGAAGGGCACCAGACGTTCCACGCGAAAGGTCTGATGCACCTGCAGGCCATCGGGTGCGAAGCCCTCCATCGCGGCCACATGCGCATTGCCGATGGCCGCAGCAAGGGCGGCTGGCAAGGCACCGCGCCCGGCGATGATGGCGGTTGTCACTTGAACCCCCGGATCACTTGAACCCCTTTGGCGTCAGGAAACTGCGGTCCGTTGCCCCCAGAATGAAATCCGTCATCTCGCGTACGCGGGCGCTGTCGGTTTCATCGGCCAGGCGGCGCGCGCGTTCCATGAACGTGCCCTCGCCCTGTGCCAGCATCTGATAGGCCGCGCGCAAGGCCATGATATCGGCCCGGTCAACCCCGCGGCGTTTCAACCCCACAAGGTTCAGCCCGTCCAATTCACCCCGCGGACCTTGCACAAGGCCATGCGGCACCACGTCATTGGTGACCATGGTCACAGCGCCGATAATCGCCCCGCGCCCGATGCGCACGAATTGATGGATACCCGAAAGCCCGCCCACGATCACGTCATCGCCAAGGCTGCAATGGCCTGCAATCGCCGCCTGATTGGCCAGGATCACGCGGTTGCCAAGCACCGCGTCATGGCCCACATGCGCGCCCGTCATCAGCAGGCAATCATCGCCCACGCGCGTGACCCCACCACCACCTTCGGTGCCAGTGTTCAGCGTGGCCCCTTCGCGGATGCGGCAGCGCGCCCCCACGATCAGCCGCGTGCGTTCGCCCTTGAACTTCAGGTCCTGCGGCACCTCACCCACGCAAGCAAAGGGCCAGATCACCGTTTCTTCGCCCACGTCCGTCCAGCCTGTCACAACCGCATGCGATTTGACCACAACGCGGGCAGCCAGCGTGACCTCGGGCCCGATCACCGCAAAGGGGCCAATCTCGCAGCCCGGCCCGATGGTGGCACCGGGTTCGACAACGGCCATGGCGTGCACGTGGGCGGTGGGATCAATCATGCTGCATCAGCCCTTTGGCACATCGAACATGGCCATGAAGGTGGCCTCGCAGGCCAGTTCGCCCTCGACCTTGGCATGGCCTTCGAATTTCCACACGCGCCCCCCGCCCCGCAGTGCGCGCACATGCAGTTCAAGCACATCACCCGGCACGACCTTGCGGCGGAATTTCACGCCGTCCACACCCATGAAAAAGACCTTCGCGTTCTTGTCCACCAGATCCATCGACAGGCCCACCAGAATGCCCGAGGTCTGCGCCATTGCTTCAATGATCATCACACCCGGAAAGATGGGCATGCCCGGAAAATGGCCCTGGAACTGCGGTTCATTCAGCGTGATGCATTTGATGCCCACGCAGGATTCGTTCAGCACGATATCGCGCACCTTGTCGATCAAGAGGAACGGATAGCGGTGCGGGATGATCCGCTGGATCAGGTCAAGGTCGGCGGTCGTGGTATCAGTCATGGTATCATCCCCGTTCAGGTGGCCTCTGACGGGCCGCTGTAGCCGTGCTAGCAACTTGGGCCGCGCAGAACAAGGTCAGGGTTGTGCCGGCGGTGCAACCGATGCCGGATCACCCTGCCCCGGCCCACCCGGTTCATCGCCGACGGTGCCATCGCCGACAGTGGCATTAAGCCGCTGGATGGCCATATCGGTCACATCGATGCGTTCCAGCGACATGAAGATCGCGTTCTTGTCGACCACAACCAAAGCACCCGCCTCGCGCATGAGCGTGCGGATCACCGGCACGGCTGCCCCGAAAAATGCACGCTGGTCATTTTCGAATTCGCCGATAATTGCATCATACTTGGCGCGCTGGGCCGCACGCACCCCTTCGACCTTGATATCAAAGGCATCCGCAAGCGCGCGGAATTCGGCGGAAGGCAAGGTGGCACGGCGCGTTGTCAATTCACGCTCTTCCGCCTCCAGCCCCTGTTCGATCCGCAGATTTTCGGCAATCAACGCGTCTTCGTTGGCCTTGCGACGGGCAAGTGCCGCCAGACCAAATCGGGATTCAGCAAACAGCCTTTGCTGATCAAACACCAGAATGGGTGTCATGGCTGTGACATTCGGACCAGCCGCATCTGGCGCGGGCCGGGTTTGCGCGCAGAGCGGCTGCACCTGCAACACGCCCCAAGCCATGGCCAGAATAAGGGCCGCCGCACGCATCAGAACTGCGTCGAGATCGTCAGATCAAACGTCTGCTCGATATCGTAATCTTCCTTGACCAAGGGCTTGGCAAAGTTGAACCGCAAGGGGCCGATCGGCGTGGTCCAGAACACGGAAACGCCAACTGCGGAGCGCACGTAGGCACTGTCATCCACCGGCCCACCTGTGCCTGCGGTATCATCCAGGCTCCAGACTGACCCAGCGTCCAGGAACAGACCACCCGAAATTCCGTATTCTTCGGGCAGGCCAAGCGGGAAATCAGCCTCAAACCGGACGGTGGCAAATGCGTTACCACCAAGTGCGTCTTCATTCGTGGCGTTCAGGTCGCGCGGGCCGATGCCGTTTGCTTCAAAGCCGCGGATCTTGCCGTTGGCGAAAAAGCGTTCGGTCACGCGGGTGGTGTTATCACCGAATGAATTCAGCACGCCACCTTCAAAGATCGCGCGCAGCGTGACTTCTTCATTGAACACGCGCTGTTCGGCCACGGCCAGTGCGGTGGTCGAGATATATTTCGTATCCCCGCCCAACCCTGCAAAATCCTGATTGAACCGGAACAGGATACCGCCCTTTGGGTTGATGCCTTCAACGCGGTTGTCATAGCTGTAGGAATAGCCGATGGCGCTGGTCAGCAGTTCATCCTGTGCGGCTTCACGCACAAGGATATCGGAACTGCCGGTTGCCACATCACTGATCCGGTCGGCCGAGATGCGATAGCGCAGCTCAAGGCGTGACAATTCACCCACCGGGAAGCCAAGCGAGGTATCAAACCCGATGTTGCGGGTGTTGTAGCGCGCGTTTTCCTGATCGGTCGTGCGGTAATAGGCACCGACGCCAAAGCGCAGATCGCGCCCAAGGAAGGCCGGTTCAGTAAACCGCAAGCTGGAGTTCAGATTGGTTGACCCGGTCGAGATATTGACAGCAAAGCCTTGCCCGCGGCCCAGAAAGTTTGTCTCGGACAGGCCGATGTTGAAGGCGACACCGGAATTCGCACCATAGCTTACGCCAAAGTTCAATGAGCCGGTGGGCTGTTCTTCGACGTCAACGTTGACCACAACCTGATCCGGGCTTGACCCGCCTTCGGCATCAACCTCGGCATTGGCAAAAAAGCCAAGTGCGCGAATGCGTTCGGCTGCACGGCGCACTTCGCGCGGGTTCAGCGGATCGCCTTCGACCGTGCGGAACTGGCGGCGGATCACCTGATCCAGTGTTGTCGTGTTGCCTTCGATATCAATGCGTTCAACGAAAACCCGTTCGCCGCGCACCAGTGCAAAGGTCACATCCAGCATCTGGCCGCGATCATTGCGCTCGACCCGCGGTTCGACCTGGACAAAGTTCAGGCCTTGGCGCAGGGCCAACGCCTCAAGCCGGGCAATGTTGGATTCGATGATGGCAGGCGAATAGGTCACACCCGGCCGCAGCCGCACCACATCGGCATAGGCTGCCGCATCAACGCCGTCGATTTCGGAAATCGTGTTGACCGAGCCGATGGTAAAGGGCCTGCCTTCACGCACCGAGAAGGTGACAAAGGTTGCATCGCGTTCCTGGGTGACTTCGGCGCTGGCATCGACAACTTCAAAATCGATATAGCCACGTGACAGGTAGAAATCGCGCAGCAGCTGCTTGTCCAGCTCCAGCCGTTCGGCCACGAAGGTATCGGCCTGCACCACGGTGCGCAAAAGGCCTGCCTGTTTGGTTTCCAGCACCTGCCGCAGGCGGCGGTCACTGAAAGCGCGGTTGCCGACAAAGGCAAGCCTTTCAACCTCGACCACGCGGCCTTCGGCGATTTCGAACACAAGGTCCACGCGGTTGTCATCGCGGCGGATGACCTTGGGGGTGACCGTTGCGGCAATACGCCCAGAGACGCGGTAAATCTCGGTCAGGGCGGCAGCGTCAGCCTCGGCCTGCGTGGGCGAGAAAATGCGGCGGGATTCGCTGGTAATGGCTTCGGCCAGCTGTTCATCATCCAGCCGGCGATTGCCTTCAAAGCTGATCACATTGACGATGGGGTATTCCTGCACACGCACGATCAGCGTGCTGCCCTGTGGCACAAGTTCAACAGTTTCAAACAAACCGGAATTGGTCAGGCGCTGACTGGCATCGTTCAGCTGGCCTGCCGTCAGCGCCTCGCCGCGGGCGATTCCAAGGAAGGACAGGATGGTGGCCGCATCGACCCGCGCATTGCCTTCGATGGTCACGTTCGAAAAGCTGAAGCCTTGCGCGAAGGCCGGATTAAGGAACCCGCCAGAGGGTGTTGAAACAGCAAGCGAAATTGCAAGAGCCGTTGAATACAGCACCCTGCGCCCGATTGATTTGCCAGACCGTGTTGCCCCGGTTTTCGCCGCCATCGCCCTGCCCCACGCACCAGATATCGTTGGCTCTGCCTAGCGGGAAAGCAAGGGCTTGTCAAAAGCCTGTGGGCAGTTCGTGCACAGACCAGGCCTCGATCAGAACGGTGCCAAGAAAGGCACCGGCCAACAGGCCGACAAGCAGGGTGCCAAAGAAGAAAACGTGATCCCAGTTCAGGCCTACAACAAGGCGCAAACCGCGATATCCATTCATGACTGCCTGCATGGGCGCGCACCTTCCTGCCACTTCACGTCACAAAGCATTAACCGGGCTTTGTGGCAGGACTAAGGCGATGGCGCGCCTGGCAGCCCTTTTCAGCAGAACAGATCGCGTGAGAGGGCAAAGGCCATCAGTGCCATGATCAGGCCAAAACCCGTCATCATCATCACTTGCAGGACACGTTCCGATGGCGGGCGTCGGGTGATGGCCTCATAGGCGTGAAACACCAGATGGCCTCCGTCGAGCACGGGCACGGGAAACAGGTTCATCAGGCCGACAGCGGTGGACAGGGCGGCAATGAACCAGACGAACGAATCCACCCCCATGGATGCCGCAGCGCTGGAAGTCTCGGCTATGCCGATCGGCCCTTTCAGGTTGCAGGTGGAAATATCGCCGCGCACGATATGGGCGATGCCTGAAAAGGTGCTTGAGATGATGCGCCAGACCTGATCGCCACCATAACCCAGAGCCTCGAACAGACCGGCATCACGCACTTCGGGACCAAACAACATCGAGCCGTTCAGACCAATCAGCCAACGTGTTTCAAACCCGCCGCCATCTTTGGGCAAGTCGCTGCGCCGGGGGCTAAGCGTAAGGTCCATTGTTTCGCCTGCACGCCAGATCGTGAGGGCAAGAGGCTTTCCGTCAGACGCGCCGACAATCTCGCGCATCTGTGTGAATGAATGGATCGGCACGCCGTCAACAGCGCGGATCACATCGCCCGTCAGAAGGCCTGCCTCGAATGCCGCCGATTGCGGCATGACACCGTCCGCCAAAGGAGGTCTTGGGTGTGGACCGGGAACCGAGAGCGTTTCGCCCGCGCGTTGCACGGTGTAGGAAACGAAAGGCGCTGCAGGCAATTCATCTGCAGCCTCAAGAAAGGCAGTCAGATCTGGTGTCGGCACGCCGTTCATGGCGGTAATTTCGTCGCCCACCTGCAAGGTTGGCCCATCAAACGGATAAGGCTGCAGCTTGCCAATAACGGCACGTTCGGTTGCAATGCCAGACCAGAGAACAAAGCCGGTAAAAATAAGGATTGCCAGCAAGAAATTCGCCATCGGCCCCGCAGCAATAGTCAGCGTGCGGGCCCACAGGGGGGCGCCGTGCATGGTGCGGCGGCGTTCGGTGGCAGACAGGCCTTCCATTGCCAGACCATCCGGCCCGGTCGAAGCTGCGTCTTTGTCACCCAGAAACTTGACGTAGCCACCAAAGGGCAGTGCTGCAACCTGCCAGCGCGTGCCGTGCTTATCCACGCGGGAAAACAGCGTAGGGCCGAAGCCAAGGCTGAACACCTCGGCATGGATGCCGCACCAGCGCCCGACGATGTAGTGACCGTATTCGTGGATTGCCACGATGATCGACAGGGCCACGACAAAGGCCACAAGCGTAAAGCCCACGCTGCCGAAACCCGCTACCAGCCCGTTGATATCCAAACCGCTACCCCTTGATGTGCCGCTTGCCCACAGCTTCATGTGCCCTGATACGCGCAAGATGGTCTGCGCCCATCACTTCCTCAAGGCTATTGGCGGCTTTTCCAAGGCTGATGTCGGACGAAACAAGGGAAAGTGTATCCTCAACCACCCCCGCCATGTCCACAAAGCCGATACCGCCCGCCAGAAAGTGATCCAGTGCCACCTCTTTGGCCGCGTTAAACACGGCCCCCGCCTGCCCACGCGTGGCCATCACATCGCGGCACAGGCGCAGGGCGGGATAGCGGGCCATGTCAGGCGCGCGGAAGGTCAGCTGTGCGAGCTTGGCAAAATCCAGCCGTTCGACCGGCAGTTCGGCACGCGCAGGCCAGTTCAGCGCATAGCCGATGGAGTGGCGCATGTCATGCGCGCCCAAATGCGCCATGATGGCCCCATCGCGAAAGCCGACCATGGAATGGATCAGGGATTCGGGGTGGATGATGACCTCGATCTGATCTGGTGAGACGCCGAAATACTCACGCGTTTCAATCACCTCCAGCGCCTTGTTGAACATTGACGCGGAATCGATGGTAATGCGCTTGCCCATGGCCCAGTTCGGGTGCGCCAGCGCCTGATCCACGGTGGCATTGGCCAGCCGTTCCATGGGCCAGTCGCGCAGCGCCCCGCCCGATGCCGTCAGGATGATGCGTTCAACGGCGTTGATGTCTTCGGCGTTCAGGCATTGGAAGATGGCAGAATGTTCGCTGTCTACGGGTAGGATGCGCGCGCCTGCTTGCGCCGCTGTGGCCAGCAGCAATTGGCCGGCGCAGACAAGGCTTTCCTTGTTGGCCAGCGCCAGCGTGGCCCCGCCTTGCAGGGCCACCAGCCCCGGCATCAGGCCCGCGGCCCCCACGATCGCGCTCATCACCCAATCGGAGGGGCGCGCGGCAGCCTCGGCCAGCGCCGCCTGCCCGGCTGCGGCCTGCACGCCCGATCCGGCCAGCGCATCGCGCAGCGCGGGCAGCAAAGCCTCATCCGCAGTCACCGCGACCTCTGCCCGCAAGGCGCGTGCCATTTGGGCCAGGCGCGCCACGTTCTGCCCGCCAGAGAGGGCAACCGTGTGAAAGGCATCCGGCCCGCCTGCCCGCATGAGCAGATCAAAGGTGTTCTCACCAATGGACCCGGTGGCCCCGAAAACCGAAATGCGCCGCATCAGGATTGCCCCGGCAAGGGCAGCGCCACCAGCAATTGCAGCAGCATGACGGCCACGATGGCACCTGTCAGCGCATCAAACCGGTCAAGCACGCCGCCATGGCCGGGGATCAGGCCAGAGCTGTCCTTCACGCCGCAGCGCCGCTTGATCCAGCTTTCCCAGATGTCGCCCATCTGCCCGGCAAAGGCGATCAGCACGGATAAGGGCACAAGCGCCCAGCTTGCCCCGCCCCAGATCACGAAAGCCACGCCAATCAGGGCTGCACCGACCCAGCCTGCCACAGTGCCCGACCATGTTTTCTTGGGGCTGATGGCAGGCCAGAACTTTGGCCCGCCGAACATGCGCCCGGCGAAATAGCCCAGCACATCCGAGGCCACGACAAGCGCCACCAGCCACCATATGGTCAGCGAGCCTGCGGCGCGCAGATCAATCAGGCCATAGCCTGCAACCATGATGGCGATGGCATAAAAGGCCGAAAGCCTGCGGTCACGCCGGTCTGTCAGCGCGATGACCATGGAGGGCACGAGCAGGAACAGGCCCGACAGTTGTTCGGGGAAAAACACGGTGGCGGCCAGCGAGGCCATGGCGATGGCGGCCATCATCAAGGGCGTGTTGTGATGATCGGGCGCGGTGATGGTGCACAGCTCCCAGACCATGGCGCCGGTCAGCAGGATGACCAACACGGCAAAGGAAAGCCCGCCCAGCCAGATTTCAGCGGCCCCCACAATGATCAGCACGACAGCCGACACCAGCCGCTTGCGCAGGTCACCCCACTGCGGGCTGGGTGACACGGTCACGCGCGGACCCCGCCAAAACGGCGGTCGCGGTTGCCAAAGCGCGCAAGGATTGCGGCCAGTTCATCGGGTGAAAAGTCGGGCCACAGGGTTGGGGTGAATTCGTATTCGGCATAGGCGGCCTGCCATGGCAGAAAGTTCGACGTGCGCGTCTCGCCACTGGTGCGGATCACCAGATCCGGGTCGGGCAGCCCGCCCGTATCCAGCCGCGCGGCAAGGCCTGCTTCGGTCACATCATCGGGTGACAGGCGACCAAGGGCCACCTCTTGCGCCAACTGGCGGATGGCGCGGGTCAGCTCATCCCGTCCGCCATAGTTGATGGCGACGGTCAGGTTCAGGCGTGAAAGGCCAGCCGTGCGCGCCTCGATCCCTGCCATCAGCGATTGCAATTTGGGGGCCAGCCGCGTGCGATCACCGATAAAGCGCATGCGCACGCCTTCGGCCGCCAGCCTGTCCGCCTCGCGCTGGATGTAGCGGGCGAAAATGGCCATCAGGCCCAAGACTTCTTCGGTCGAGCGTTTCCAGTTTTCGGTCGAAAAGGCATAGATCGTCAGCCATTTGATCCCAAGGTCAGGGGCCACGCGCACGATTTCCTTCACGCGCTCGGCCCCCTTGCGGTGGCCGACAAGGCGCGGCCAGCCGCGATTGGTGGCCCAACGCCCGTTGCCATCCATGATGATGGCAACATGGTCGGCGTGCTTGTCTTCGGAAACGTCCTTTGGTGCCAAGTCCCTGATCCCTGCAGCTTCACCCACGAATTTTCGACGAAAATTCAAACAGGTGTCGCGGTGAATTTTCGTAGAAAATTCGCAGGCCTAGACCTGCATGATTTCCGCCTGTTTGGACTCGAGTGCCTTGTCCACGGCAGCAATCGCCTTGTCCGTCAGATCCTGCACCTCTTCGGCCCACATCTTCTGGTCATCCTCGCCCATGCCCTTGGCCTTCTTGATCTGGTCCATCCCATCACGCCGCACGTTGCGGATGGCGACCTTGGCCCCTTCGGCATATTGCGAGGCAACCTTGGTCAGCTCGCGCCGGCGTTCCTCGTTCAGTTCTGGAATGGGCAGACGGATCAGTGGCCCATCCGTGACAGGATTGATGCCGATACCGCTTTCACGGATGGCCTTTTCGATCTTGCCGATCATGCCCTTGTCCCAGACGTTGATCACCACCATGCGGGGTTCGGGCACGTTGACCGTGCCCAGCTGGTTGATCGGCGTCATGGTGCCATAGGCTTCAACCTGAATGGGTTCGACCAGGGCCGCAGAGGCCCGCCCCGTGCGCAGCGAGGCAAATTCCGTCTTCAACGAGGCGAGCGCGCCATCCATGCGGCGTTGCAGCGCATCGGTATCAATTTCAATGTCGTCAGCCATGGCAAACAGCCCCGTCTTTATGGTTTTGCCCCATGCTATAGCCAGACGCGGATCATTTTGCCAGAGTGTGCTGGTTGGCCCCACTCTACTGTCTGTAATTGCATGTGGCAGACACCCTACTGGGGTTGTGTGCTACTCGCAAACCCTCAATACTATTGGGTATAGCGCCAGCGAAGAAGGAGGCCACGTTGTACCTGAGTGCAGAATGCAAGCATGATGAGTATGTAGACTTGTCGAACGCCAAGGCGGTCTGGGACGTCAGAGGCACACGAATTCTTCGATACACGGTTGACGCAACACATTCAAAGTTGCGCCAGCATCGCACCTTGTCTGCAGCCGACGCAGGTAGCCTAAAACTCAAACTGCAAACTCTCCTTTCGGAATGGGATTCGAAAGTCGATGCGCTTCTCGAGGCTGAACGCGTTCGCGACGAAAAAACGTTTACTGAGAGTTTAGCTTCCGATGCCGAAGCTGTGAGACAGCGCTTTGGCCGCATTCTACATCAAACTCTTGTGCGTGATGACCGCGTGGTCTGGGACCAGCTAAAGACAAAGGAAACATTCCAAAGGGAAATCTTTGCGACGCCCTTACCAAGGAAACCAAAGGTCGTGTCACCCCCAACAAAACCAGTTCCTGAGAAAGTAGGCTTTTTTTCAGCGCTATTCGGAGGTCGTCGGGCAGCGACAAAACGCCATCAGGACCGGATAAATGCTTATACCGCCAATGTCGCTGCTTTCGAAAAGATGGCGGAAGCAGAAGTGTCGCGCTTCACGAGGGAAACGGATGTCTACCGCGAACTGCTAGCAGCCTGGGAAAATGAACAGGACGCAAAAGCTGCTGCCTTTGGAGAAGTTATCAAGGATCAGCACCGCGGAGTCGACAAGTTGCAGGAAGCTTGGATCACTTGCGATGCCGCTGCAATTTTGGAACACGCTTCACTGGTTCTCGATGCCTCAGATTATGAAGGATTGTTTTCGATCGACTATGAACTTCATTGGATCGAGCCATCGAAAACTTTGCTGGTCAACTATCACCTTCCGACGCCTGACGCCGTATCAAAGCTGAAGTCTGCGAAACTAGTAGCGACAACTGGTGAAGTGAAAGAAACGTTCATCACCGATAAGCAACGAAACGAAGTCTACGACTCCGCCTGCTATCAAATATGCCTGCGAACTATCCATGAACTGTTCGAAGCAGACGAACCGGCACATCTACAAGCAATCATTTTCAACGGGTTGGTTGAATACATAGATCGCGCGACTGGCAAAGAAGTGGTCGCAACGACCATGTCTGTGTCCGTGCAGCGCTCCACGTTCTTGGAGATCGATCTGGCCCGGGTCGATCCAAAAACATGTTTCAAATCGTTCAAGGGAGTTGCCGCTGCATCACTTGCAAACATGGCCGCTGTCCCGCCAGTAATGCAACTTAACAAATCCGATAAGCGGTTCGTCGACTCTCGGGAAATCAATCTGGCCGATCAAGAGGGCGAAAATCTAGCCGCAATGCCCTGGGAAGATTTCGAACACTTGATCCGTCAGGTGTTTGCTCAGGTGTTTTCCGCGCGAGGCGGCGAAGTAAAGGTGACGCAAGCGAGCCGTGACGGTGGTGTTGATGCCGTGGCATTTGATCCCGATCCAATTGGCGGAGGCAAGATTGTTATCCAAGCCAAAAGATACACCCGGACTGTGGGTGTTTCAGCGGTGCGAGACCTATATGGCACAGTCATGAACGAAGGCGCCAACAAAGGGATCCTTGTCACGACAGCTGACTACGGACCTGACGCTTACGCGTTTGCAGCCGGAAAGCCCTTAACGCTGCTCAGCGGTGCAAATTTGCTTCATCTGTTGGGACAGCATGGCATAAACGCGCGGATCAATCTGGCAGAAGCACGGCGTGACATCGGAATAGCCTAGCCCTGCACACGGGTATAAGTGCCCTCACCCGCCAGAATGCCCTTGAACCCGCCGGGTTCGTCAAGGCTGAACACGATGATCGGCAGGTTGTTGTCACGCGCCAGCGCAATGGCCGATGCGTCCATCACGCCGAGGTGTTTTTGCAGCACTTCGTCATAGGTCACATGGTCATACCGTTTGGCATCGGCGTGCTTTTTCGGGTCTTTGTCATAAACCCCGTCCACCTTGGTGCCCTTGAAGATGGCCTGACAGGCCATTTCAGACGCGCGCAGCGTGGCGGCTGTATCGGTCGTGAAATAGGGGTTGCCCGTGCCTGCGGCAAAGATCACCACGCGCTTTTTCTCCAGATGGCGCACGGCGCGGCGGCGGATGTAGGGCTCGCAGACCTGATCCATCGGGATGGCGGATACGACACGGGTAAAGACGCCAATCGCCTCTAACGCCGATTGCATGGCCAGCGCGTTCATGACGGTGGCGAGCATGCCCATGTAATCGGCGGTCGTGCGTTCCATCCCTTGGGCTGACCCTGCCAGCCCGCGAAAGATGTTGCCGCCGCCGATGACCATGCAGACCTCTACCCCCATGTCGCGCACGGATTTCACCTCTTGCGCGATGCGGGCAACGGTGGGGGGGTGCAGGCCATATCCCTGATCGCCCATCAGCGCCTCGCCCGAGATTTTCAGCATGACGCGGTTGTAGGTGACCTTGGCTTCGGGGGATGTGGACATGGGGAACCTTGTGCTGCAAATCAGACGGTGATGGCTGGCGGGCAAAATGTCGGAAAACGCGGGCCAGCACAACGGGCGGAATTGAGTATTTGGGCAAAGAGAAAACCATGAAGGCCGCCTTGGCGGGGATCAGCCGGGAATTGCCGGTATTGCTGGCGGGGCCGACGGCATCAGGCAAATCGGCACTGGCGATGGAGCTGGCGGCGCGGGACGGGCGGGTCATCGTGAACGCGGATGCGCTGCAGGTCTATGGCTGCTGGCGGGTGCTGACGGCGCGGCCGTCTGTGGCGGACGAGGGGGCGCTGGCGCATGTGATGTATGGTCATGTGGCGCGGGGGCAGGATTATTCGGTAGGGCACTGGCTGCGCGAGGTGACGGGCGTTCTGGCAACACATGGGCGGGGGGTGGTGATTGTCGGGGGGACGGGGTTGTATTTTTCTGCGCTGACTGCAGGGCTGGCAGAGATTCCGCCGACACCGCCAGAGGTGCGCGCACAGGCCGATGCGCTGCGGCAGACAGACCTGCCCGCGATGATTGCGGCGCTTGATGCGGACACGCGGGCACGGGTTGATCTGGCCAATCCGATGCGGGTGCAGCGCGCGTGGGAGGTGCAGTTGGCCACGGGCATGGGTCTGGCAGCATGGCAGTCGCAGACCCCTGCCCCAGCCCTGCCACTGGGCAATTGCACGGCCCTAGTGCTGCGGCCGGATGTGCCAGCGCTGAACGCGCGGATTGACCAACGGCTGGACATGATGGTGGCGGCGGGTGCGTTGGACGAAGTGCGCGCCAACCTTGCGCATTGGGCAACGGGCGCGCCTTGGGCACAGGCCATTGGCGCGGCACAGTTCGTGGCACATCTGCGGGGCGACATGTCGCTTGCGGGTGCAGTGGACGGGGCCAAGATTGCCACGCACCAATATGCCAAACGCCAGCGCACCTGGATGCGCAACCGGATGAAAGACTGGCAAGAGTTCGCCTGACACCCGCCACAATACGGGCACGAATCTGCCGGGGCGGATTTGTACACAGGATAATGTTCGATTTCTGCACTTTGTGCTTGGGTCCGGGCGAATGCCCCGCTTAACTGTTAATGATTGCAAAGGGCGAATCCCCCATGACCAAAGCCGACCCGATTTCGCAGCTGCGCCTGATGGCGATTCCACGCCTTGCGGCTGGTGGCCGTTGGCGCGTTGAAGCGATGCGTGCTTTGTCAGAGCCTTGTCTTTTGTGGTTCACGAAGGGCCAGGGGCGTATCACGATTGGCGGCGCTACGCGTGGCTATACGGCGCATAATGCGGTGTTCATTCCGGCTGGCGTGATGCACGGATTTGAATGGAATCCGGCAGTTTTCGGCACGGCGGTCTTTTTTGGCAGAGATTGCGATGTGACTTTGCCCAAGACCACGCAGCATTTGCGGATTCGCGAGGTGCATGCCCAGCAGGAGCTGAATGTGACGCTGGACATGATCCTGCGTGAAATGGACAGCGATCACGCGGCGCATGACAGGGCAACGCGGCATTACCTTGGCCTGCTGGGTGTCTGGCTGGAACGACAGGTTCTGAAAGCTGCCCCCGAGGCGACCAAGCCCGATGCGGCAAGACGGCTTGTGGCACGCTATACCTCATTGCTGGAACGGAATTTCCGGTCGGGCATGGGGGTGGCCGAATTTGCGGCAGCACTGGGCGTGACACCCACGCACCTGACGCGTTGCTGCAATCAGGCTGGAGGGCGGTCGGCACATGCGCTGCTGCAAGACCGCCGCATTTTCGAGGCGCGCAGATTGCTGGCAGAAACGCGTCTGCCTGTGGCGCGTATCGGTGAGACGCTGGGCTTTTCATCGGCGGCATACTTTACGCGGGCTTTCCAGCATGAAACGGGCCAATCGCCATCGGCCTTCCGGCGTATGCGCTAGGCAGCCCGCCAATGTTGCGCTGTGTTGCATGGTCATTATGCAGTTGGTCGCAAGTTGCATGTCGTTTCTGAACCAGATGTGACGAAAGCAGCCGTTGACGCACCGGGGAAAAAAGTGCGCTATGAAAAGAGTATCGTTGAACAGACGCTGCTTCTGTCTACGATCCAAGACAACAATAACGATACTGCTGCGTTCAGGGAGACTGACATGACGAAAGACACCACCACGGCAAAAGGGCTTCACCCTGCTGCCTACATGCACGCGAATGACCTGCGCGCTGGCAAGCTGAGCCGCCGCGAATTCCTGTCGCGCGCCACCGCAATGGGTGTGGGCGCTGCGGCGGCGTACAGCCTGATTGGCTTGCCATCACCGGCTGCGGCACAGGAAGCATCTGTAGGCGGCATCCTGCGCGTCGGGATGGAAGTGAAGGGCACGAAGGATCCGCGCCTGGCAGACTGGCCGCAGATTGCCAACGTCTACCGCGGCTGGCTGGAATATCTGATCCAGTACAACCCCGATGGCAGCTTTGAAGGCCGCCTGCTGGAAAGCTGGGAAGCCAATGCGGACGCAACGCAGTACACGCTGAAAGTGCGCCCGGGCATCACCTGGAACAACGGCGATGCGTTCACGGCGGATGACGTGGTGCGCAACTTTGCCCGCTGGACGGATGGCAACGTGGAAGGCAACGCCATGGCCAGCCGCTTCCCCGGTCTGGTGGATGAGGCAACCAAGACCCTGCGCGACGGTGCCGTGGTCAAGATTGATGACATGACGGTTCAGCTGAACCTGTCGGCGTCTGACGTGGCCGTTGTGCCAAACCTGGCTGACTATCCATCCGCCGTGGTGCATGCGAGCTTTGTTGACGGGTCTGACCCGGCGACCAACGCCATCGGCACCGGGCCCTATGTTCCGCAGGAAGTGTCCGTTGGCCAGAAGGCGATTCTGGTGCGCGCGCCGAACCACACCTGGTGGGGTGGCACGGCCCCCTTGGACGAAATCCACTACGTCGACTTCGGCACGGATCCGTCGACGATGGTGGGCCTTGCCGGTTCAGATGAAATCGACTGCAACTATGAAACCACGGGCGATTTCATCGATCAGCTTGATGCGCTTGGCTGGGTAAAGCTGGAGGCTGTGACGGCATCGACCATCGTGATGCGCGTGAACTCGGCCACGTCCGATCTGTACAAGGACAAGGCTGTGCGTCAGGCCATCCAGAAGGCGGTTGATCTGCAGGCGGTGCTTGACCTTGGATATAACGGCCTTGGCACCACGGCTGAAAACCACCATGCCTGCCCGGTTCACCCGGAATATGCCGAAATTCCAAAGCAGGTGGTTGACCCGTCAGCCCTGATGCCCGCGCTGGAAGCAGCCGGTCTGAAGGATGCCGAGTTCGAGATCATCTCGCTTGACGATGGTTGGGAAGCTGCGTCCACGGCCGCTGTTCAGGCCCAGCTCAAGGAAGCTGGCATGAACATCAAGCACACGGTCATGCCGGGGTCGACCTTCTGGAACGACTGGCAGAAGTACCCCTATTCGTCCACCACATGGAACCACCGCCCACTGGCCGTGCAGAACATGAGCCTCGCCTATACCTCCACGGGGTCGTGGAACGAAACCGGTATGGCGAATGCTGATTTTGACGCGGCCATGTCGCGCGCGCTGGCCCTTGCAGATGCCGATGCCCGCCGCGCGGAAATGGTGACGCTGCAAACGATCCTGCAGGACGAAGGCTATATCATCCAGCCGTTCTGGCGGTCCTTGTTCCGGCATGCCCGCGAAGGCGTGAACATCGACATGCATCCGTCGTTTGAACACCACCACTACAAGTGGTCGATCTCGGCCTGATGCCAGACTGACGTTTGGTGCGCCCCTGTCACAGGGGGCGCACCCTTCTTTTCGACCAGACCAACGACCCGTTCCACGCGCCACGCCCTGGCGTGCCCTGATGCCCTTTGGCTGCAGAGGTGCCACCCATGCTGATCTTCATTGCCCGCCGTTTGGGCCTGATGCTGCTCACTGCCTTTGCACTGACCTTCATCGTGTTTTTCCTGACCAACCTGCAGCCCAACCTTGAAAAACTGGCGCGCAGCGAGGGTTCTGTCCGCATGACGGATGAGGCCGTGGCGCAATGGATCATTGATAATGGTCATGGCGGTTCGGTCTTTGCCCGCTATGGCCAGTGGATTGGCATTGTGCCGGGCTGGGTGTTGACCGATGAAAAGGGTGTCACGCGCGGCCGCTGCATAGCTGATCCGGCGCAGGCGGCCGACGCCCCGCGCTTTTGCGGTATCCTGCAGGGTGATTGGGGCTATTCCACCTTTGCCAAGGAACCCGTGCTGTCATTTCTGGGTGAAAAGCTGGCGGCAACTGGCTGGCTGATGCTGGCCGTGATGCTGGTCATGGTGCCTGCATCGCTGGTCATCGGTGTTTTGTCCGGCATGCGTGAAGGCAGCCGCACGGACCGCACGCTGTCTACCTTCTCCATCGCCTCGACCGCCACGCCGGAATATGTGTCTGGCGTCATCTTCGTGGCCTTTCTTGCCTCACCCGTTGTTGGCCTTTCGCCCATTCTGGCCGACTGGGGCTGGATTGATGGCAAGACCTTATTCCTTGGCACGGCGACATCGGCGCTGGAGGACATCACCTTCTGGAACTTTGGCCTGCCGGTGATGACCATTGCCCTTTACGGCATCGGTTACATTGCCCGCATGACCCGCGCCTCGATGACCGAGGTGATGACGCAGCAATACATCCGCACCGCGCGCCTGAAGGGCGTGTCTTTCGGCCAGGTCGTGATGAAACACGCCCTGCGCAACGCGCTGATCGCGCCTTTCACGGTGATCATGCTGCAGTTTCCATGGCTTCTGAACGGCGTGGTGATTGT